>CAYGQP010000082.1:0-7516 GCA_964352115.1 uncultured Micavibrio sp.
TGTTGTTAAAGCGAATATCAGCGCCAATGCTATTGGTCACTTCAATCCCGTTATCGCCTGCGCCATTAATTGTGTTGAAATCAATATCAACGAAATGGCTGCTATCAACATCAATGCCGTCACCGTCAACGTTTGAAATGTTGTTTCCAAGAATATCGGCAAATGCACTTCCGGTCATGAAGATACCGTCACCGCCAGCACCGAAGATATTGTTATAGGCAACATAAGCCTCAAAGCTGTCTGAAACTTCAATGCCATTATCGCCAACGTTTTTGATATCGTTTCCAATTATCTGAACGTAATTGTTGCCATTAACGTCAATACCGTCGTTACCAGCGCCTGTAATATAATTCCAGCCGATCATGGCGTTTGATCCGCCAGCAACATGAATACCGTCCCAACCAAGGGCCTTCATGCGGTTAAGCACGATCATGGCATCATTAGAATTTGTCACATAAATACCGTGCTGACCCACACCATAGATTGCATTATGAGCAATCACCGCATCATCACTATTTTCGACAGCAATACCCATACCATCGCCGTTACCAACGCGGTTACCGTAGATGCTAACACCGTCTGAATTCAAAACATGAATTCCATTTGTTCCGAACCCATCAACCCAGTTGAAAGCAATATTTGACGCATTACCATCAACGCGGATACCACCAACTTCGGAATCAAACACAACGTTGTTTGTAATATCAAAGCTGCTGTTACCGTTTGGATTTTTGATCCAGATACCATAGTGACCAGCATTCCAGATAATATTATGATCAATCCAGGCATAGCCACTTGAATTCAACAACTCAATACCGTTACCGCTGTCGCCTGTGTTCAAGCCAGTTGTGTGAATGATATTATGACGAATCTGAAGACCATCTACATTGCCTGTGGCGAAAATCCCTTCATCCCCGGTGTTATAGATTGTATTGCCATCAATCAGGATGTTTTGACCCGTGTAGATCATAATCCCATCGCCATTTGTGCCGCTACCATGCATGTCATGGATAAGATTGCCAACGATTTGAGAGCTGTTTGTATTCTCTAGACGGATACCATTTCTTGTGTTGTAGATATGATTACCTTGACCAGGACCATACCCACCAATCAAGAAGTTCGCACTGTTACGGATCAATAGGCCATTATCACCTGTGCCGGTGATCGTGTTGCCCTGAATTGTTCCACCATCAAGATTAACCAACTCAATGCCATCATCCTGACCTGTAATCCAGTTATTGTTTATCGTAACGTTGTTTCCACCGCCATAGGTTGCATCTTCAATGTATATACCATCACCATTTGCGCCCACGATTTGTGAGTTACCGGAAATATTGATGTCCGTTCCGGAAATCTCAACACCAGCAATGTTGATACCATTCTGTTTTGCTTCAACCTGACTACCTGTAATGTCAATGTCGGCGTTAATAAGATCACCACCAAAATTAACACCATGACCACCCGCAGTAACAGATGAGTTTACAAGACTAAAGACACCGCCATTCATGCCCGCAATGTCAACACCGTGACCATTGCCAGCATTAAGCGTCGTGCCATTGATTGTAAAGGTTCCGGAAATAACGTTGCTGTCATTGCCGCTACCGATGGCGTCATCACCACCTGTGATAGAGCCGCCAGAGATATTCAACAAACCGGAAATTCCACCTAGCAGATTAAGACCACGGTTATTTGAACCAAGACCAAGAATAGTCGCATTTGAAATGTTCACATTACCCGCAATATTTGCGAATTCGATACCGTTCAGACCGCCAACGTAGTTACCGCCGTTAATGAAGACGCTAGAACCACTGCGCACAGCGCCCTGGAAATCAATCGCTTCATCTGAAGCTGTTATGTTAACATTTGAAATATTCACAACCGCGCCATTGCGCAAACCATCAGCAAAATGAATAGCATCACCAGCAACGGGGCCATTGCCACTGGCTGTATTCATACTACCACCAGAAATATTGATGTTTGCATCGCGCACCTGATTAAACAGAAGCGCATTTACAAGTTCATCACCGGCGGTGCCGAATGTGTTGTCAGTAATATTTACAGTTGCATCACCATCTAGTGTGCCGAACATCACGCCGCGGTTTGATGATCCTTCGAATGTGTTATTGCTGATTGTCGTTGTACCACCAAGGGCGTTCGCAAGATATATGCCAGCCATGCCAAAGTTGCGGAATGTATTACCATCAATGACCAAGCCATTAGCACCAGCGCCAGAGGCATAAATACCGTAGTTCACAAGACCAGCACCATCAAAGATAAATGGGTCAATGGTAACACCGCTAGCAAGAACGTTAATCAAAGCTTCGCCGGCCGTTGCCGCACGAAGAATTGCATTATTCCCGATCAGGCTTATCGCTCTGTCGATGGTCAGGTTTTCAGTATATGTGTCCTGAGCAACATTAATGGTCGCGCCATTTTGAGCAAAATTAATTGCTTGTTGGATCAAGGCATTGTTACTCATTACATTTATAAGGTCAGCATTCGTTGAGAAACGACCACCAGCCATCAATGTTGTTGCGCCATGGACACTGTCGCGTGAGTAAAGACGGCCATTCAGATCAAGTGTGTTTGCGTCAACAAAGAAATTACCGTGACCGAAGATCATATCGCCGAGGATACGAACCAATGGAGCTTCCACAGAAAGGTTATGGTGAGTCATCAACCAGCCTAGGAAAGGAACCCAAGCTTGGCTGAAATCCATATCGCTCATAAACGTGATGGAATTTGTCGCCCACAGATCAACATGGTTGAAGAGTAAAAGATACGTGATCAAATCAGCCCAGTGATCATTAATGTATAGGTCCGTGGGATCAATCAGAAGTGTTCCTGTCGCACCGTTCAAAGCGGACGTATCAACAAAACCAGTCATGTTGATAGACCCAAGACCGGACACCTCAACAAAACCACCATCACCAGATTGATCGCCGCCACGGGCAGAGGCAACGCCATCAAAATTCATGTCATCTTGCGCAATCATCGTAATTGAACCACCGTTTCCAGTGCCAATCGCATCAGCCATAATCAAGCCATCAGTCGTCACATCCACGTTTTCACCGCGAATATCGACTTCACCGCCACCGCCAGCACCGGACGCATCCAGTGTGCCATCAACAACGATATCGCCATTACCGGAAAGAACAATCGTACCGCCCTGCATCTCTGCAGATGCAACGGTCACAATACCTTGAACGTTAATAAGGTTATCAACGATGCCTTCGGCTGTTTCGGCGCTCATTTGCACCATTCCACCTTCGGCATTAATCTCACCTGTATTCTCAATTAAAGCGGCAATTTCGCCCGGCAATTCAATTTCGAACAAACGGTCCCCGTAAGGGTCAATCGTCACGCGCTCACCAGAAGCAAAACCAACCTTGCCGTAACGCGCGTTAATGACACCACTATTTGTAATTGTTGGCGCAACAAAAGCAGCCAAACCAGCATCCGCGACCGTAATTGTACCATTGAGGTCAATACGTGCGTCTGGGTCAGAGCCAATGCCGTCAATAGTATATGCACCAAATGGGTTATTAATCAGTTGATCATTGGCAATATCACCAGTCGTGGCAACAAGGCCGTTTACATCAACAGTTGAATTACTGCCGAAGAATACACCGTTACGATCAACGATCACGACATTACCATCGGAAATCAAAGCACCGAGGATACGTGTAGGATCAGCATCAGGTAGCGCGCGCGCAGCAAACAAGGAACCACCAGAAATTTGAACGGTGTAGCCTTCAGGGATATCAAGATAGCCGCTGCTTCCGATATAAATATCAGAATGCTGCGTAATAAGAGTCATAAGAGTATCGAAATCAATCGAGATCGTACCGTATTCTGTTATCCAGTTACTCCAGGGGTTTTCGTCAGCCTGAGCAGGACCGGAATAGGCCACTAAACTGGCAATCGTAAGTGCGGTTGTCCCAAGAAACTTTCTCAAGGATTTTTTCGGTGCATTTAGTCTTGATTTATACGTACTCATATTTCGGATACCCCATACTGGTTTTACAGAAGTAAAAAATTAAAAATAAATATTTAATCGCTGCAATGTTGTAAAATTTGTTAGACCTATGCCACGTCCGGGCGAAAAATACAAGAAAATATTAATCAAAAGTTAATGTTTTATGCAAAAAAAAATACAGCACAGCGGAAAGCCGCTTAGGCCGTCCATTTCAGAAACGGGCCGATCCATAAATAAGAAAAAATTAATGTGCATAAAATTTATTTATGCGTTCAAATTCCTTATGCACCAAAAATGTCTTGTACTCGCCTGCTATTTTTTATAACTTGAGCAAGGTTAAGTCTTTCTTTTTTTCACAAATCTGCTATACGCTTTCTTTAATTTACATTTAATGCATTATATGAGTGGCTATAATTAATGTCTTTATTCAGACAAACACGCAAAAACACCCTTAAGCTTAGCGCAGTGATGTTCATATGCGGAACGGTTCTGTCGGGCACTGCGCTTGGGCAGACAGCGGCAGAGCTCAACGCACAAAGAAACGCAGCATCCATCGCGAACCCCAGCCGTATAGATGAAGGTTTTCAAAAAGACCAAGTCATTCCTGATGTAAAGTCAAAAGTTGAGGTCAAAGACCTCATCTTGCAAGAAGTTCCAGAAGGCGCCGAAGACATCGCCTTTAACCTCACATCAATTCTATTTGACGGCATAACTGTTTATGAACCTAGTGATTTGCTCTCGATATATGAAGACAAGCTCGGCACAACGGTGACACTTGCCGAAATTTATGGCATAGCAACTACCCTTACGAACAAATTCAGAAATGATGGATACATCCTGTCTCAGATTGTTGTACCACCTCAAAACATTGAGGCCGGCATTGTTCGCCTGCAAGTCGTAGAAGGCTTCATCGACAAAATAATCGTTGAAGGCAACGAAAGCGAAAGAAGTCTAGATCGCGTGCGAAGCTACGCAAATGTCGTTCGCACAGGACAGGCCCTAAACGTCAAGGATCTTGAGCGCTCTTTACTACTGATAAATGATCTTGCTGGCGTAACAGCCCGTAGCGTTTTAAGCCCGTCAAAAACAACACGGGGTGCCGCAGATCTTCGCATTATCGTAAATAGAGATAATTTCGATGGGCTTATTTCCGGCGACAATTACGGGAGCAGATTTCTTGGCCCCGTCCAGTTTTCTGTAGGCGCAACAGGCAATAACCTGTTGAGCAATAACGAAAGCATCTCATTTCAGGGTGTCTACGCACCCGGCCGTCAGGATGTAGAGCTCGCTTATGGCGCGCTAACTTACAGACAGCCTATTTTCAACAACGGCACCAATCTTCAACTTTTCTACAGCGAAACCCACACAGAACCAGGATTTGGTCTGGATATTTTCAGAATTCAAGGGCAATCAAAGTTCTACAGCGCGCGCGTCGAACACCCTTTCATCCGCAGCCGTACAGAAAACCTATATGGTTATGCCAGCTTTGATTGGCGTACATTAGACAGCGAAAGCATCATTACCCCAACATTGACCGATCAAATTCGCGCAGTGCGCGTAGGCGGACGTTATGAATTTCTCGACACCTTCATGAGCGTTGGTATTAACTCGATTAACCTCGAACTTGCTAAAGGACTTGATATCTTTGGCGCAAGCGACGAGGGAGACGCAAACATGACACGCTCTCAGGGAAATCCTCAATTCTTTAAAGCCACATTAAATGCACAAAGACTCCAGCGCATTGTGAACAGGGTCAACCTCCTTATTGAGGCGCGGGGGCAGTGGTCCGCTCATCCTCTTCTAAGCTCAGAAGAGTTCGGTGTGGGCGGTATCAACCTTGGCCGCGGCTATGATAATTCAGAAATTATCGGTGATGATGGCGTGGCCGGAAAGCTTGAGCTTCAGTGGCGCAACCCAACAGAGCCATCATGGCAGTACCTTGAGGAATATCATCTCTTTGGTTTCTATGATGCAGGCGTTGTATGGGAACAAGATGCCACAACCAGCAATCTTGGCCGTGACACAATCACATCAGCCGGTTTCGGCGTAAGGGCAGAATTCACAGGCGCAGAAGCTGACGTTACTCTGGCGTTTCCATTGAACCGCTCCGTGCAAACACAGGGCGACGAAGACGCCCGTCTATTCGTGAGCTTACTAAAGCGGTTTTAACCCCCCCCACAAAATAACAATGAAACCAATACCTTAACTTAAAACCTTGATTGGGTTATGTTAAATGCTGTACTGTGTATCGCTTTTAAACAAACCGGAACACGGCACACATGATTACAGGACAGGTTTTAGTATGGACAGGCGCCATTGTAGAGCTCGCTATACCAGCGGTAATCTTTAGCGCACGTCCAGTAGCGCAAGTGACATCCTTCAGATTAATGCGAAGCGTTAACCCCGGATACAAAATCGCTACAAAAAAATACAAAGCTGCCAACACCAATAAAAAAGAAGCAAAAAAAGAGTTCAGGGCTGCAAAAAAAGCCGAAGACGCAAAAAAAGATGATGTCGCGTCATTAAAGGAAAACTGCAAATCACTAGAGAAAGAATCCAAAAGGCTTAAAAAGCTTCGCAAAAAGGCTGCGCCAAGAAGCCGGGCCGCTTCGCGCGTCATCGGAATCACAGCGAGCTTTACAGTCGCGGCGGCAACACTTAGTGGGCTTCAAGCACACATTGATATGGGCGACGACATCGGCGTTAAAGCCAGCCTCACCCACACACAAAAAAACCAATGGTTTAGCCTTGGGCCGTTTGGCTTGGGCAGCACGTCCGTGAACACGATCATGACTGGATCATATTCCCCGGATAAGGGTTTTTCAGGAAGCAACAAGCTCGGCTCTTATAAATATTATCCTGAGTTAATAGAAAGCTTCGCACACACCGTCGGCACCGGCTCGCTGTTATATCTTGGCTTCATGGCAGCCATGCATAGCGTCAGGAGAAGACGATCAAAAACCCTAGGCTCTTCAGCGAACCTATCCCTTAAAGTTTTATCTTACACCCTACCGCCCCTAGCATATTTATCGGCCAGCGGCTTTCAAATTCATCCCGAATGGGAAAGCCACAGAAACACAACACGTATTGCTATTAATTTTGACTATGATGAGGAAAAAGCCCTCATCAGCCTGGGTCAGCTCCATGATTTATTCACAGTCAATGGAACATACGACGACTTCACAATAGCCTATATCCGCTTACACTACACATCCGGAAAAAAGACCGATGGTCTCATTGACTGGGCCGAAAAATCCTTCGAATGGGACAGTGAAATTCATCCAAAAGTTGTCAGTGCCTTTAAAAAAGCTGACGAGCAAAAAACCAGCAAACTAAAGCAGACTATTGAGGACGCCGTTCCCGAAAACTTTGGCCGCGACACCGTCATCAAATGGGTCGAGGGGCAGGTTTTTGGCCCCTAAAAGTCAACCTAGCCCCACTCCAGAATAACTTTGCCGGATTCCCCGGACAACATGGCATCAAACCCCTTTTGAAAATCATCAATGCCAAAGTGATGCGTGATGACCGGTTCAATAT
>CAYGQP010000083.1:0-7417 GCA_964352115.1 uncultured Micavibrio sp.
TCTGAGAGCAGGTAAAGACCTGTTCCGCCAAGCTCATCAAGCTCAACCGAACGCTTAAGCGGTGAAGCCGCAACGCTGTATTTAAACGTCTTGCGCGCGCCGCCAATCACCGCACCCGCAAGCGTGCGCATCGGCCCGGCAGATATGGCATTGACGCGAATACCTTCAGGCCCTAAATCCGCGGCCAAATAACGCACAGATGCCTCAAGCGCAGCCTTGGCGACGCCCATCACATTGTAATTGGGCATGACCTTTTCCGCACCATAGTAGGACAACGTCACGGCGCTTCCACCCTCGCTCATTAATTTACGTGCCCGGCGCATAACGGATGTAAAAGAATAACAAGAGATATGCATAGACATCAGAAAGTTATCGAGACTGGTATTCACATAGCGACCCTGAAGCTCATCCTTGTTTGAATAGGCGATCGCATGAATAACAAAATCAAGACTGCCCCATTCGTCCTCAAGCGTTTTAAAAACCTCATCCAGGTTTTTTTCACTCGTCACATCGCAATCCAGAACCAAAGAGGACCCAACACTTTCTGCCAAGGGCTTTACGCGCTTACCAAAAGCATCCCCCTGATACGTGAACGCCATCTCCGCACCTTGTTGATGCAGTGATCTCGCCATTCCCCAGGCAATCGATTTTTCATTGGCAACGCCCATCACGAGGCCGCGTTTGCCCTTCATGAGGTTTCCGTTCATAAGTCCATCAGTCATTATATCTACTCATTGCTAAGGTGCAGTTTGTTCCACCAAAGCCAAAGCTGTTGGAAAGCACGGTTTCATGTTTTACGCCATCAATGCGCTCACGCGCGATAGGAACACCCTGCGCGCCTTCGTCAAGATTCTCAATATTAATACTTGGCGCGACAAAGTCGTTATTGATCATCAGTAACGAATAAATCGTTTCCTGTACACCTGTTCCGCCAAGCGAGTGACCGGTCATTGATTTGGTTGCGCTGATATGAGGAATATCCTTATCGGCAAAAATCTCTTTGATTGCATTGATCTCACCGATATCACCCACGGGGGTCGATGTGCCGTGCGTGTTAATATAGGTCACAGGTGTTTTAATGGTTTCCATGGCCTTAAGCATCGCGCGTTTTCCGCCTTCGCCGCTTGGGGCAACCATGTCCGCACCATCGGACGTTGCGCCGTATCCGGTTACTTCGCCATAAATCTTCGCACCGCGCGCTTTTGCGTGTTCTAATTCCTCTAGCACCACAATACCGCCGCCGCCCGCAATTACAAAGCCATCGCGATCCGCATCATAAGCGCGGGATGCCTTTTCGGGTGTGTCATTGTATTTAGAGCTCATCGCGCCCATCGCATCAAACAGCACCGATAATGTCCAATCAAGTTCCTCACCGCCACCGGCAAACATCACATCCTGTTTACCCCACTGAATAAGCTCAGCCGCATTCCCAATACAATGCGCAGATGTCGCACACGCAGATGAGATCGTGTAGTTCACGCCCTTAATCTGGAAATTTGTAGCGGCCGTGGCAGACGTTGTTGAACACATGGCTTTAGGCACTGCAAATGGTCCAACGCGCTTAGGGCCCTTTTCGCGGGTAATATCCGCCGCCAGAACCTGCGCCCGCGTTGATGGCCCGCCGGATCCGACGACTATGCCCGTGCGCTCATTTATAATATCGCTTTGTTCTAAGCCGGAATCCGCAATCGCTTGCTCCATAGATAGATGAGTATAACCGGCAGCATCGCCCATAAAACGGAACAAGCGCTTATCAATATGATCAGCAAGCTCAATATCTGGCTTACCATGGACATGGGATCTAAACCCCATCTCAGCATATTCTTCAGATTTTGTAATGCCTGAACGACCTGTCTTGAGAGACTCAAGCACGTCCTGCACGGAATTTCCAATGCAAGACACGATACCCATTCCTGTAATAACAACACGTCTCATAGTTTACATCGCGCTCGTGTTTTCAAATAATCCGACTTTAAGGCCGCTCGCCTCATATACCAATTCACCATCGGCATACATTTTGCCATCCCCAACGCCGAGCACCAATTTACGATTGATGACACGTTTCAAGTCAACGACATATTTCACGAGCTTGGTGTCTGGTGTTACCTGCCCCGTCAGCTTCAGCTCAC
The DNA here is from genome assembly GCA_964352115.1 of uncultured Micavibrio sp. Classification (GTDB taxonomy): domain Bacteria; phylum Pseudomonadota; class Alphaproteobacteria; order Micavibrionales; family Micavibrionaceae; genus CAYGQP01. Next base: position 2,130 of record CAYGQP010000083.1, read on the forward strand.
CCAAACCAAGAGCACGACCAGATCCCGGCGCACCGGTCCAGCCCAAATAAAACCCAAGCAACTGCCAAAGAGCATCAAGCCCCAGACAGCCGGGCATCACAGGATCACCGATAAAATGACAATCAAAAAACCATAGCTCGGGTTTAATATCAAACTCAGCCTTGATAACACCCTTACCATGTTCACCGCCCTCTGCAGAAACTTCAGTGATGCGGTCAAACATCAGCATAGGCGGTGCGGGTAATTTCGCATTACCAGGGCCAAAGAGCTTGCCTTCGCCACACTCAATAATTTCTTCGTAGGAATAACTGGATTTTGGTTCAAAAGACATCGTAACCCTATTTGTTATTGCGCCATGTTATTTAAACATTGAACACATGTTATAGGTGTTTAGACCTAGCGGGGCAAGATCAAGATTTCCAAAAAATCAGATATATAATCAGGTTTAATATGAAACAATCTGGTGTTCCATGCACACCGATTTATATGTTTCAGTAATCGCCGCCATCGCAAGCGGCTTTGCAATAACAGGCTCCATCTCTGGAACCTCACCACCCGCCGCCACAGCCAACATACGGCCCGCCGCCTTCGCACAAGACACAGCCTGATCATAAAGATCATAGGTTTTGATGGTGTAGAAAAAGCTTTTGCAATAAGGCTCAACCCCGCGAATAAGGTCCGTTGGCGCATTAATCGGCATATCATTCGCCGCCAGACCAAACCGCCAGTCACTGCCCGCTGGAACACCCAAGCGCACAGCCTCCTGGGTCATGACATAAACCAAACGATCTAGATTATGTGGCAAATCATGGCCATAAAATACTTCGCACAAATTCGCACTTAAGGATAAGGCCAAACGACGTCCAGCCACAGCGCTCAAGGCCGCAATACAATCAGCAAGGGACCAGGACTCGCGTGCGACCTTGCACTCAATCACAACATCGCAAAGTTCCTGCGCTGAAATTTCATATGTCATGGCCTTCATTGTACACTCAATAAGCAATCTCAATGATTCCTGACGAGACTGCCCCTCATCTTCCCAGCTCACAATAATATTATGAACAATCGTCAGCATCAGAGCGTGAAATTCATAAGCGCAATCAAGCCATTCTTCAAAAAACTCACGCGCGGCCTCGCGGCCCCTTTCAGTCTCATAATCAATCAAATGTGAGGGCGGTAAGGCCCCATAGGGTAGAACCCCGCCAACAGGCTCGCAATCCAACAACTCGGATAAACTGCCAAAACTCGCCTGCATCGCCTTATCCGGCTCATCAAAAACGAGATAGGTCTCAACCAATACGCCCGCCATAAGCTGGATCACTTTCATGGCATCAGTCCCTCTTTGGGGATGAGAAGCAAGACGAATAAGGCCCTTATATAAACGGGCGGCCATTTCGGGTTTATTGGTCAATGCAAACATAATGAAAATCCTCTTTTTAGTGCAGAGAGAAAACGAAAGTCGGGATATGTGGAATTTAGTTTGTGGATAAACTTGTGAACAGGTTTACGAATCACCTGATATATATAGGTTAGTCAAAAATTTCATTTTCGTAAATGCCCCAAATATATTTTCTTTCAACCCAGCCTTCGTAACCTTCGGATTCGATCAGGCACCAAACCTTGATACATTCCTCTAATACCCCCATCGCAAGAGGTTCAACAAAAGCTTTTTGTATAGATTCCCTATCAGGCTTACGAAACAGTGGCACCGCCTCATCCGCAGAAATCAGCGCATGACGCCGACCTGAAAGCAAGGACTGGTGAATCCCCCCCTCCACCCCATCATAAACTTTAATCTTGCGCCAATTCTCAAACTCAAGCGTGATTTCAACGGGCAAACCAACTTTATTAATCACCCATTTCACAGGATATTTTGTCCCTGGTCCGGTTCTGACATAGGCCTCTTTTGCACGAATACTGACGAATCGCGGCAATGGATATCCCGTGACACGAAAGGATTCGGGCACAGCAAATGATGTCTCTTCATCCTCATTTCCCCAGCCATACTGAGAAAAAGAAGACATAAAGCCGACAATAATGAGCGTAAAAATGATCAGGAATCTGGTCATGTCTTCCTATTTTATGATAAAACCCCGCCTATGAATCAAGAGAATAACATAAAAACGCCCATTTTACCGGAGGTTTCCGTAGCACCGATGATGGATTGGACCGATCGGCATTGCCGTTATTTTCATCGCCTAATCGCACCAAACATAAGGCTCTACACAGAAATGATCACAACCGGGGCCTTATTGCACGGGGATCAGGAACGTTTTTTACGCTTCGATCCATCTGAACATCCGCTAGCGCTTCAACTCGGTGGATCAAATCTTAATGACCTTGCTAAATGTGCCGCGCTAGCAGAAGAATCGGGATATAATGAGGTGAACTTGAATTGCGGCTGTCCCTCTGACCGCGTTCAAAGCGGTCGATTTGGGGCCTGCCTGATGAAAGAACCAGATCATGTCGCCGAATGTGTTGCGGCCATGGTTAAATCAGTCTCCATTCCCGTTACTGTTAAGTGCCGTTTAGGCATAGATGATCATGATAGCTTTGAATTCTTGCGTACGTTTGTGGATAAGTCTGCGGATAAGGGATGCACAACTTTTATTGTACATGCGCGAAAAGCTTGGCTTAAGGGACTGAGCCCAAAGCAAAATCGTGAGGTTCCACCGCTAATGTATGACCGTGTGGAAAAGCTCAAAGAAACCTTCCCCAGCCTGAGGATAATCCTGAACGGTGGAATTGATTCCATAACAAACATACAAGCCCATATTCAAACGCTCGATGGCGTGATGATTGGCCGTGAGGCTTATTCAAACCCGTATTTTTTGGCAGAGATTGAACGCAAGATTTTTGGCAATCATGATCTTTGGGGGCGTGAAAAAATTGCCCGGAAAATGGTCGAATACGCAAAAAATCAAAACGAAAAATACGGCACCCCCGTAAAATCTATTACGCGGCATATGCTGGGTTTATTCCACCATCAACCGGGCGCAAAGGCTTGGAAACGCTACTTATCTGAGAATGCACACCTGCCGGATTCGAACGAAACCGTTATTTTAGAAGCCCTTAAGGCCGTCAAAAAAGCGATTGATCACCACCAAGCCGCATAAAATTATTTAAAATCAACACCTAAGCACATCACTCAAATTTGCGCTAAACCAATGTTTTTTGATAAGATAAAGGTAGGAAACAATTTAAAGTGCAATTATGGTAGCAAAATTAACAGCAGGGATTTTTTCAAATGCAGTAGGAAAACCTTCGGGTGTACCAGCACCGCAGGCTCGCCCCCCCTTAACACCTCCTGGAGGAGGTGGGCGCAGGAGGCCTGCTGCACCCAATCCTTCTTAAGAACTTTTATTTACTGAACTTTCATCCTGAAGCTTTTGCAAACCCTCGATATCGACGTGAAAAGATTCACCACATCCGCAACGTCCTGATTCATTTGGGTTTTTGAATGAAAAACGTGAACTTCCAAGTTCATCCGTTTCATAATCAACCTCAATCCCAAACAACATCCAGCTATGGATTTTAGGAATATACAGCTTCACATCATGAGCCTCGAATACATCATCCTTGGCCAAATCATCGCCGGGTTTAATGTATTCCATTTCATAGGAATTACCCGAACATCCGGTAGGTTTTACATTCAAGCGCACGCCGGGCGTGCCTTGAGGTGCTTTGGCCATTAATTGGCCAATTTTTTGAGCAGCATCTTCAGTGATTGTAATCGGATTTTTCATCGTCTCGTCCTGTTCCCTAATTATACCACAAATCAGGCAAACATATTCAATTGCATCTTTGCCGTTTCGGCCATCATGGATGGGTCCCATGTAGGTTCCCAGATAATCTCAACATCAACCTCGCCCACTTCGCCAATAGGAAAAATCGCGCCTTGCACCCAGCCGGGCATTTCCTGCGCCACCGGACAGCCGGGGGACGTCAACGTCATCTTCACCTCAACATCATGCTTTCCATCAACGGGGTCTTTTATGTCCACCTTATATATAAGTCCAAGCTCATATATATTCACCGGAATTTCCGGGTCATAGATTTCACGAATGCAATCACGAATAGTCGGCCAGAGCGGATGATCCTCCGGTGCCTCAACATTGGGCGGCTGGCAAAGCTCATCATACGCATCCTCACCCACAGCGTTCTTCACCATTTCCTGATCTGCGACCGGGTCAATTTTCATGAGAACAGCTCCTGGACTTTATGAAGGGCGGATACCAACTGGTCGATATCAGCCTTATTTGTGTACAAACCAATCGATGCACGCGCCGTCGCATCCAAACCAAATTTCTGCATCAAGGGCATACAACAATGATGACCGGTGCGAATAGCCACACCACATTGATCCAGCACCATGCCGATATCACTGGGGTGAGCATGATCCATGGTAAAGCTTAAAATGCCGGCCTTTTGTGAAGCCTTGCCATGCAATCTCAACCCTTGAACATCTTCCAGGGCATCCGTGGCGTAATCCAGCACTTCAATCTCATGTGCTAAAATCCGGTCACGGCCAATATCACGAATATAATCAATCGCCTCGCCCAGGCCAATCACTTCAATGATCGGCGGTGTTCCGGCTTCGAATTTATATGGCGCGCGTTTAAACGTTGTTTTATCGAATGTAACATGCTCAATCATATCGCCCCCACCTTGATATGGTGGCATCTCCTCAAGCAAATCATATTTACCATACAAAACCCCAATACCCGTGGGTCCATAAAGCTTGTGTCCGGTAAAGACATAAAAATCTGCATCCAGATCGACAACATTTACACGCCCATGAACAACGGCCTGTGATCCATCGATCAGAATTTTAATCTCAGGATTAAATGCACGGGCGGTGTAAATAATGTTTTTAATCGGGTTAACGGTTCCAAGCGCGTTTGAAACATGGATAAGGCTAATGAACTTTGTCTTATCACTGAGTAATCCTGCAAATTCCCTAAGGTCCAACTCGTCACGCTCATTGATTGGCACGATTTTAATTACGATCCCGATTTGATCCCGAAGAATTTGCCAAGGCACGATATTTGCGTGATGTTCCATATCACTCAGGATCACTTCATCCCCCGCCTTAAAGAACGTCCGGCCCCAGCTTTGTGCGACAAGGTTAATGCCTTCGGTCGAATTACGTGTAAACACGATCGTCTTATCCGAAGGTGCGCCGATAAAGTTCGCGACCTTGGTGCGCACATTTTCATACCGTGCCGTCAAATCCTGAGAAAACTCGTACAGCCCGCGGTGAATATTTGCATAGCGCTCCTCCATCA
>CAYGQP010000084.1:0-7372 GCA_964352115.1 uncultured Micavibrio sp.
AATTTAAAGGGCCTGTTGTAATGCGAATATAGTTATTTACTGGGTCACCTTTAAAAGGGCCTTTAAGCATGTATTTTTTTGATTTAGCAAATGAAATCAACGCGTTTGCGGTTTCTTCATCTGGACATTCAAGCATCAAGAAATTTGTCTGCGATGGCCTGCAAAAAATACCACTTTGGTTTAGTTGTTCGCACAAATAATCTCTGCCCTTGTTGCTCTCTTGAATTTTTTGAAGTGCAATATCCATATTGTCCAGAATGTAACATGCAAAATTCAATGCTAAGCTATTGCCATCGGTCACGGGCCGGACCAGCATAAGTTCCTGGATCCTCTTTAGCTGAGCTACAATATATCCAAGCCTTAAACCGGCTAAGCCAAATGCTTTAGAAAACGTGCGAACAACGATTAGGTTTTCAAAATTTTGTATATGTTCAATAGCGGTGTTTTCGGTAAAAAGATAATACGCCTCGTCCATCAAAACGATTGTTCCACGTTCATGAGCTAAGTTAATGATTTCGTGTAAAATTTCAGGCTCAATGATGTTTCCTGTCGGTTGATTGGGATTGGCCAGCACAAGCATTTTGATGTTCTCTTTTTTCAGCTTGTCCAGGATTTCTTCAGGCTCAATCTGAAAATCCTGATCATAAGTGATAAATTCACATTGTGCGCCGTAAATATCTGCATATACATCATACATCCGCCAGCTTGGTTTTTGCATAAGAATGGTATCCCCGGCATCGATATAAACCTCAAAGATGTTTTTAATCAATGCATCGGAACCGGCGCCTATATATATGTTTTCAGGCTTTATATTTAACCAGTTAGCTAATTTTTCAGTCAGCAAAAAGGAGTCAGCGTAGGCCGCGACATCATCAACTGTCAGCTGATCTTTCCATGTTTGGAAGAAACCCTGATCATATCCTATTGGGTCTTCATTGCGATCCAAACGAACATATCCCGTGCGATCTTTATAAGGATCAAACACCCTGTGTACTTTATTTAACCTACCACTGTGTTGGATCATGAGCTTTTCTCCGCAATACACCAAAGGCGGTCGCTATGGCCATTTTCAAGTAACATTTTATGATAAGCTATATTTGTTTGTTCCCAAAAATCCCTTAATGGATCTCCTATTGCTTTATTCGCTAGATCAACAGGCGGCATATATGCGCGCGCAGCAAGTGTTTCGCTTGGCTTTTTGCGATATATCCAATTCAGGTGATTAGTAACGGGATATTCTTGCACCAATTCTATTTCGCTTTTGAATCCGGCTTTCGCGAGCATTTTTCCAAGTGTCACCTGGTCGTAGTAAAAAAGATGTTCGATGCAGTAATAGAATTCCCTGAACTCAGGAATATCATACAGACTCACGAGTGCATCCTTGATATTTGGCACCACAATTACCAATTTCCCGTGCGGCTTAAGATAGGATTTTAATTCTTCCAAAAAGGGAACAGGATCTCCGATATGCTCAAAGACGAAAATGAGTGTAATTAGATCCATAGACTCTTCTTCGAAACGATCTTCAAGCGGCTGATCATCAACATCAATTTTTAAAACGGTTTTGCAGAATTCGACTTCTTTTTTACTGAGTTCATGCCCGTAAACTGCTGCCGCTTTGTCTTGAATGCCGGTAATCAATTGTCCTGTGGAACATCCTACATCAAGTACGTGTTCGTGCCCTTGGAGCATATCGCGCACCCGGTTAATCCAAGGGGCGGATGCTTTTTTCATTTTCTCATAATATTTTTGGGGGTCTAAAATATCCGGATCAACATGCGTCAAATATGTTTGATGATATTCTGTTTCGTAAAAATCTTCGGGAAAATCAAAAGTGTCTTGATCAAGAAAAATCAGATCACATGACGTGCATTGCATCACATCCGCTGTGTTGTCGAAGCGTAACTTATTTGTGATGCGTGTGAAGTCTTTATTTCCGCAAAGTCGGCATGGAGTCATTCATTTACAGCCTTTTTCTGTGAGGCTGACGTTTGATTATGTGCTTTGAGCCAATATTCAACCATGGGCACTTGCCATGCATAGTCAACATCGCAACCGCCCCAAGATGGGATGGCGGCAATACGCTGTCCCATCCATTTTTGTGGTAACAAGCCCTCTTCCATATTTTCCATGCAATGAGGACGAACGATTGAAAGGGACATGTCTGCATAGTGAACGTCCCCTTGTGAGTCACGGTCGCAGTTTAGTGTCTTAGGGTCGCCGAATGTTTCGAATGGGACGAATGGTTCTAAGCAACCGTCTTCTCGGAGACGCCTGGCTCTAAGAGGACTCCACATGTTGTAAACAGATGTGCTCACCGCAGAGTCTTTATCAGGTTCTGCGTCGAGGATTTCTACACCTTGATCAATCATGTCAGCGCTGATGGTCGGCGCATTGGCAAAGAGAAGAACTAGATATTTCACCTCTTTACCTTCGCCTGCGAGCTTCTCCTTGATGGTGTTATATCCATGTAAAAAGGCGTCTTCTCCCAAGGCTTCATTTGTCGCTAGCTCTGGAGGGCGTTCAATGATTTCAGCTTGATGATTTATTGCAATCTCTTTGATTTTAGGGCAGTCGGTCGATACAAATAAGCGCGGCGCGCATTTTGCAGCTTTTGCGGCCAGCATTGGATACTCGCACATAGGGCGATCCAAGATCGGGTAGGTGTTTTTACCTGGAAATCCCGAGCTATTTTTTCTTCCAATCAGTAATGCGCAAATCATATCTTCACCTGTTTTTTGTTCATGATGTCTTCTTCCGTATCGTTTTCTCGCACTTGATTAGCATAGATTTCTTCTATTGATGCCAGGAGCCCTTGTCCGAACTCAATATAGTCAGGCGCAATAATTTTTTTAGAAATTTGCGGCTTAAATATATAGGGTGTTTTGTGGTAATGTGCCTGGAGCCGATTGTTATCTTTTTCGATATGTTCAAACGTCAAGTCACCGCCCAGCATGTCGTTAATCAAATCAATTAACTCTTTACACGTCATGTACTGATAGCCGGTTAGCATCACACTTGTATTTTTATAATCGTCTTGAAGCGATAATACGCTCATGCGCGCGGCATCATGAACATGAATATATTCTCGTTTATCTTCCTCATCAAAATCAATTTCAATTTTTCTCTTTGTTACAGCTTGTTTCAGTAGACGATTAATAAAATTGTTCTCTACCGCTCGGGGACCATAGAGAGATCCATAGCGTAAAATTGTATAGTCTAGATCGTAATTTTTTTGATATTCTTGGATGATAATTTCACAGGCTTGTTTGCTAGCGCGGTAAAACCCTCCTACATCCGAGTAAATATACACTGTCGATGCAAATAAGAATCGCTCAATATTGTGTTTTACGCATGCTTCCAGGATATTGACAGTACCTTGAATATTAAGATGCAGTGTATGAGCAGGCTGCTTCAGACTTTCGGGGATGCTTGGTTGGCCTGCCAAATGATAGACGATATCAGCATCCTGAACTGCTTTTTCAACTGCGCCCTGGTTGAGAACATCGTCTTGAATAAAGGCCTGATCCCCTGAGAGATAAGGCGATGGATTAATATCAAAAATAGTTGTACAAAATCCTTGTTGTGAGAGAGCATCCGCAATATGGCTGCCTAAAAACCCTGATCCTCCAAAAACGAGTGCTTTTTTCATGATGCTGTTCTTGCCTTTTTTGGTGTTTGCGTAAAATCATACCCAGAAAGAGCTCGTAAAAGTTTTTGTTCTTCAAAAAAATTGATCACGTCCTCAGCCACCTGATGTTCCATTATCGCTCGAACTTGCTTAGAGGCAGATCCCATATGCGCTGTGAGCAAACAATTATCTAATTCTGTTAATTGACCGTTATAGGGCTCTTCTTGGAAAACATCAAGAGCGGCCCCTGCCAGGTCATTGTGTTTTAGTACGTGATACAACGCATCTTCATCAATAATTTGTCCACGGGCAGTATTGACCAGATACGCACTGGTTTTCATCTGTGAGAGTGTGTGCGCGTTGATCATATGACGTGTTTGGTCATTCAATGGCACATGTAGCGAGATGAGATCACTGGTTTTCATTAAATCCGCCAGTGGCATGAATTTGGCCATATCTAGGCACTCAACGGCTTGATCATAAAAAACTAACGAACATTCTGGATACAGCCGGCGTAATAAGGCAATAACGGCCTGCCCAATCTTGCCAGCCCCTATAATACCAATCTGCATATGCTCAAGGCTTTGCCCCATTTTTTTTACCCATTCACCCTGATGTAGCGCGCGGTCACTGATAGAGATATTTTTGATCAAATTCAGCATCAGGCTTAGGGTAAACTCGGGCACGCCTTTTGCAGGTGCATCTGGCGTGTATGTAATACTAATATTTCGCGTGGCAGCTTCATCCAGAGCAATAGAATCTGTACCCGCGCCTACACGCGCAATCAGGGCTAAATGAGGAGCTGCGTTCATGACTTTTGCAGATATTTTTTCTGTACCGGCAATAATGGCGTTTACATCCGATACGTTCTCCAAAAATCGTGTTTTATCGAAACGTTCACCTGAAGCATTCTCTATAATTGTATAGCGTTTCTTTAGAGATCGAAGTGCTTCCGGGTTTGCTTCACCAAACCCGGAATTAGAGATCAGGATCTTAGGCTGCATGAGATATCTTTTGGAAATGACCCAGATTCAGCAGAATATCAGGTCTTTGAGATGAAGGGTGGGTATATGATCGGATCTCGAGGGCCTTTGTTTCATAACCTTGCGCATGAAAATACTTCACGTAATCATGAAACCATATAGAACCATCGAGGTGCAAACTTTTAAAACTGTAACCGCCACCCGCATGAAGGCCCGCCCAGCTTGGTTCATTAATAATAATATCTGTCACATTCTTTGCAGCGAATAATTCTACATATTTTTCAAGCTCCAGTGGAGTAAATAAGCATGTTGTGGAGGCTAAGGTAACAAGATCTATCTTTTGCTCAGGATGTAGTGTTTGAAAATATGTTTGCGCGTAGCATTTAATAAATTCAAGATTCTTCAGTTTATGCTTTGTATTTGCGTTTGTAACGCTAAAATCTAGGCCAATAAATTCATGATTCTTATATTTTTGTGCTAAATAAGCCTGAACATCTCCATTGCCTGTACCAATCTCACATATGCGTTTCTTATCATTGGCCTCACAATATGCTTCCATGAGAAAGAAATGTTGTGAACGTTGCTGATCTTGAAGGGTCTCTCCCCCTTTATCAAAATTGATATCTCCGTAACCCATCAAATCATCGGTCGAATATTGTGCAACCACACGATCTGAAAGCGTGGAAATATATCTATATTCATTTTGAAATTGAAAATCTTTGCCTAAGTTCTCTACAAAATTACCGTAGGCATTTTCCATCACGTATAAAACGCTTTTTTTGATAAAGCTGTCATCGCACGTTTGCAGCCAAGTATAGATTTTTTGACGGCCTAAATAAGATTGGTAGTGGAAAAAATAAAAATGCAGTACAAGATGTCCGATAATCCACTTAACAGCTGATTTCAAGTAATTTATCACGATTTTAATTGTCCTTCTGCCTGTCTTTGGGCTTATTTTTTTCTATGATCAAATGATACATATGCGTGATAAGGGCATCGCCCACAATCAATGAGCGTATCCCTCCTATATCTTCTGTATAACTGCGAATTGGGTTTTCCGTTTTTTCTAATTCAAAATCGAGCTTAAATGGTTCAAACGTATAGCTACATGCTTCTTGGTCTAAAAGCGTTGAAAGTGTCTTAATCGATACGCCATTTAATCCAGCTTCCCAGCCCTGATCATTTTCCAGGTTTTTATAATAAAACCTAAAATCAAAATTAGCCTTTGAAAACATACCAAAAATCACGGCAACACCACCAGGCTTGAGCCAACTCATCCATTTTAAAATTTCTTGCTCTGGATCATCAAAAATTGAATGCACGCCTTCAGCAACAATAGCTGCATACGATTCAGACGGCGTAAATTTTTTTAAATCCTCACAGATATGGTGAACATTGTTATACGATTTTGTATCTTCAACAGCGAGATTATGAAGCTGCCGTGAAATCTCTAAACCTGTAATTTGCCTATCAGGAAAAATTTTCGCCAAAAATGGAAGCATTTTTCCGCTCGCACTGCCCAATTCCAGCACGCTTCCATCTGAAACAGTTTGCGCATTTAAAATTTCTAATGTGCGTTTTTGATGATTTTTCAAATCTTGCTGTTCAAGATAAGCATCAATTTGCTTATTCAATAAACTCATGAATAAAATCCTTTAATTTTTCAGTGTAACTAACACTTTTATCACAGCCATACAAATCAAAATATGTGTTCGTGCTGTCGGTATTCTTACTTTTCTTACCCTGTTCTAAGTTTTGTTCGATCTGTGCTGTGCACTCTGATACTGAATCAAAATGATATACTTGCTCTTTGTAAAGTTTTTCGCAGCCTTCAGGGAATTCAATTTTGTTATTATATGCATACACTTGAACTCCAAAACACTGTGCTTCTAGCATGCCAGTAGAGGGCCGATCTACAATAAAGCCGTCAACAGCAGGCAAGAGATGTTTTAAGCGAATGGATTGAAGGTGGGTAATATTTTTTGCTTTTAAAGATGCTATGTAAGCACTCATATGCCCTTCTTCCATATAATCATTTTTCAGGCCTTTATATATTAAATGCACGTCAGATCGGTTTGCAAAAAAACTTAGAAGTTCTTGTTGTCCTAAAAATTCTTCTTGATCACTATACATTAAGCCAAAGTTGTAAAAGAGATTCTGCGTAAAACCTACACCTGCAAAAAGAAAGATTTTTTGGCCTTTTGGAATACCTAGAAGAGATTGCAGCTCCCCTTTTGTAAATATGTAATCTTCTTTGTAGTGCTGTGTCCCTGTTATAATGGTGTTGAATGTATTGTTTATCAGTGTGGTATAGTCTTCTAAGTACTGTTGTACGCCTTTTCCCCACACACAATAATCAGTGACGTATTTTAAATCACCGCCAAAATAAAACATCTTTTCAAGCTGTGTCCCCAAGCTTCCGTGATGCGTTCCTATTACTTTTCTGCCATGATGGCGAAATTGCTGCGCTATAATTTTACTCGGCGCGCTGAAAAAGCTTGTTGATTCAAAGAACTTCACATCATCTGTTTGAATTTTCTGATCTATCTCTTGTGCAAGCGCAAGGTAAGCCGGAATTTTTTTGAATATGTTCGCTTCAAACCAGGGCCACCACATTTGGGCCGCAGTTTTTGGTAAATCTGCGAATAACACTTTATAGGCTTCGCTTCGCGCAATTCGTTCTTCTATGCTTTTCGTGTTTAAAGGCAGTGGGTTTTGCGGCAATTTCTCAGCCAGAATTTCGCGTTCTATACCTAAT
>CAYGQP010000085.1:0-7325 GCA_964352115.1 uncultured Micavibrio sp.
GACATACAATATCTCTTTCAATACCAAAAGCAAGGGCAAGGGGCCATTTTCGAAACGATTTTGAAGAGAATTTTATGAGCCTAAAGATTGAGCATATAGAGTCAGCGCTCAGGATGGTGAACGACCCATCTCAAGATGGGGACATCGTGTCCTTGGGCATGGTACAAGGGTTGCAGCTTAGCCCTGACGGGGAGGTGATTTTCATGCTTGAGGTGGATGCTGCGCGGGGGCCAGAGCTTGAGCCTTTAAGGCAAAAAGCAGAAAAAGCTGCTGCGGATGTTACCGGCGTGAAAAAGGTCACAGCAATCTTGACGGCGGAGCGATCAGCGGCTGCCCCAAAACCCAGCCCACAGACCGCCCGTCCTGATCCGCACGGCATGGATAAAAACCCGAAGCTAGACCTTCCTGTACGCGCTATTATCGCAATTGCCAGCGGGAAGGGTGGCGTTGGGAAATCTACGTTAGCAGCCAATTTATCGGTATCAATGGCCAAAAATAGCCAATTGCGAATTGGGCTTTTAGACGCCGATATCTATGGGCCGTCTCAGCCCAAAATGATGAACCTGGAGGGGCAAAAACCTGATCAACAGGATGGCAAAATTCAGCCGTTAATGTCTCAAGGTGTGAAGGTTATGTCGATTGGCTTCATGGTGGATACAGAGGCGCCTCTGGTGTGGCGCGGCCCAATGGTGCAAACGGCGATTTATCAGCTTTTACGTGATGTTAACTGGGGCACGCCGGAGGAACCGCTAGATGTTCTGTTTGTTGATATGCCGCCCGGTACGGGTGATGCTCAGCTGACCATGGCGCAAAAGGTGCCGATGGCCGGGGCGATCATTGTCTCTACCCCTCAGGATATCGCGCTTATTGATGCACGCAAGGGCGTGGAGATGTTCAAAAAAGTCGATGTGCCTATTCTTGGTATGATCGAGAACATGAGCACCCATATTTGCAGCAATTGCGGCCATGAAGAGCATATCTTTGATCATGGCGGTGCGCAGGACGAGGCCAAAAAGCTTGGCATTCCCTTCCTTGGCGCTGTGCCATTGCAACGATCCATCCGCGAGGACGCTGATCACGGGCATATCACTGGCGATCATGAATCTATTAAGGCGATTGTCAAAAGCCTCATGAACGGCCTTAGTGAGATGCTAAACGTTTAGCTTTCCCATTAAGTAAGATTTTCTGATAACGCTCGACTATGTCGGTTCTTCGCGGGTTTAAGCCATTACGAACAGCCCATTCCGTTGCGTCGATCCACAAGCCATGCATGCGATACTCATGATTATATGTATCATCCTGATCATGGTACATTGTGGTACCTCCCATATATTTTTTTGCTTATGGGATAGAGTCTTAGACGATAAATGTTAACAAATGATTAACGGCGATCCAGTGTGTAAAACGTGTAGGATAAATCGCCTTCTTCACGTTTGTCTTCATGGGCAATTTTCCACTCATTCCAGTCGAATTCCGGGAATTTTGTATCCCCCTCATAATCTTGGTGGATGATTGTAAGGTATAAACGCTCTGTGTCCGGCAACGTTTGGCGATAAATCTCTCCGCCGCCAGTAATAAAAACTTCATCAACGCCCAATTCCTCGGCCATCTTGTATCCAGCGTTGATCCCGGCTTCAATACTGTCATACAGATACGGGCCAGCGTTGATTTTGGGTTTATCAGCCACCTCAACGGCTTCCATATCCTTGAAGATGCTAGTTGGCTGATCATCGGGCAAATCCTTATAAGAACGACTGACGACAATGTTTGGCCGACCCGGCAGGGGCTTGCCAAGAGACTCATAGGACTTGCGCCCCATGATGATCGGTTTGCCGAGCGTTGTGCGCTTGAAATGCTTCAAATCCTCCGGCAAGTGCCAGATCATGTCATTGTCCTTGCCGATCATATGGTTCTGCGCAATGCAGACAATAGAGGCCAATGTGATTTTGTTTTTGATTTCGCTCATGATTTATATATAAAGCCTCTATGCGTAAAGAAAACACCATTTCCATTTTTATCGACACCCTGCGCGTTCATGTACGCATTGGCCTGTATGAAAGCGAGCGTAAAACCCCGCAAGCGCTGGATGTCTCCATGGAGCTGCGCGTTGCACCGGATTACCTGATCTCTGTTGATAAAAACACCATTATTGATTATGGCCGCGTGCATGATGCGATTATGGCATGGGAACAACGGGATCACGTCGATTTGATCGAAACCTTTGCCCATGAGGCTCTGGATCTGGGATTTGCCTTCGATGCCGTTCAGGAAGTCTTTGTGCAAATTTCAAAGCCCGATATCCTCAAAACCGCGCGGGGCGCAGGCGTGCGCATTGATATCAACCGCGCAGGATATGAGGCACTCAAAACCTCATCACTGCCCATGCATTTGGTGCAAAACGCGGCTGAATAGCTTTGTTTTTGACTTTATCTTTTAAATTATGTAAATTAATGCCATGCTAATTTCAGATGGAATTATTGGCCCTTTCAGAGCAACACTGCCGGTTCTAAACGATGCTGGTGAGGCGTCCCCTACGCCTGTTGGCATTAAAATCCGCTATCGCGCAGATAATGATAAGAACTGGACGATTGTGCTTAATCGTCATACCCAGGCGACAATAGAGGATGTTCTGAGGCAAGCTGAGGATGAAATCGACGCCACCGACCTTAAAGGCGCGGTGACAGAATTATCAAATAGGCTGAAAGCCTCAGCGCCGAGAATGCGGCATGATTATAACAATCCTGATGATTACACATTAGAAGAAGTCGAAATTGATGCCGGAAGCGCTGGAACAGCAACCACATTCGAAGGGGAAAAACCTGAAATTATAGCGAGTTGCCATGATGCCGTGCTTTGGCATACACATGATCCAGAAATTGGTCCGGATGCGGATTATCACTCTCACGACATTGGTATTAAATTTCAAATCGCGAATAATAATCACGGAAAATCTGAGGCCGTAGAATTAACAAGGAAGATGCATGAAAAATTGCAAGTCGTCGTCGATGCGTTTTTTGACGAAGCTAATGATTTTTCAGGGGTAACAATCGAAGATGCTGGCGCGCGTTTATTCAAGGCTGTTAATGATGCAATTCCATCACTTAAAAAGGGTGTTGATGAGACGCATGCTTACCTTCAAGCCGTATCAATTACTATTGATTACGATGGAACACTTGACCACCCAACACAGCGCATGGAATTCATCCGTGCTCTGGGGTAGTTAAACCGCAACCGGCGCTTTGATGTGGGGGTGGCATTCATAGCCAACAAGCTCGAAATCTTCATACTTGAAGTCGAAAATGCTTTTTACATGCGGGTTCAGATGCATCTCCGGCAGCTTGTATGGATCGCGCTCTAGTTGAAGCTGTGCTTGCTCCAGATGATTGGAATACAGATGGGCATCGCCGAGCGTATGAATAAACTCACCCGGCTGCAAACCGCACACTTGGGCAATCATCATGGTCAACAACGCATAGGATGCAATATTAAACGGCACGCCGAGGAAGATATCGGCCGAGCGCTGGTAAAGCTGGCAGGATAGCTTTCCATCTGCAACATAGAATTGAAAGAACGCATGACATGGCGGCAACGCCATCTCATCAACAACTCCGGGGTTGTATGCCACAACCAGTAAACGCCGACTGTCCGGGTTGTTTTTAATCTGCTCCACGACATTGGCCAGTTGATCAATCGTGCGGCCATCGGCCGTTTTCCAGCTTCGCCATTGCTCACCATAAACGGGTCCGAGATCGCCATTCTCATCAGCCCATTCATCCCAGATGCGCACGCCGTTTTCCTTGAGGTATGCAATATTGGTGTCGCCAGCAATAAACCACAGCAGTTCATGAATAATGGACCGCAGATGCAGTTTTTTCGTTGTTACAAGCGGAAATCCGGCCTGTAGATCAAACCGCATTTGGTGGCCAAATACGCTGAGCGTGCCCGTGCCCGTGCGGTCTTCCTTCTGTGTGCCGTTGTCCAGCACGTGACGCATAAGATCGTGATATTGTTTCATATTACCTAACTATCTGTGATTCTGAGGCGCTATATCCAGTAAAAACCTTTGAAAATCGGTATTTTTCCCCTATAATATTAAGTGCTGGTTCGCCAGCTATGACGCTAAACGTGGATACGGAATAAGCGCCAGTGGACCCGGGGGCAGTACCCGGCAGCTCCACCACTTTATACACTTTGCTTTGCAAAGTTATTTTCGCGCAAACGATTGCGCGGCCCTGCGGTCGCAGGGCTTTGATCGTAAAGCGAAAATTGTCGTATAAGGCGGCGGGGCTGAAACAGGATCGACACACGCAGTAAAGGTATTTATCGGTGTTCGGCTTTCCGCCGTTATCGGATACATTTGATAGTTGCAAACGACAACTCTCAGTTCGTAGCAGCCAACGACAACTCTGTTGTTGAAGGTGCAGGTCGCATCGCTGCCTAATTGGGCAGTAGCGATAGCTACATTGATTCTTATCTACTAACCTAGATCAAGTGGGGCCCCCGGCTGCCTAGCAACAGAAAGCCGGGATTTTCTTAATCTCTGCCTCACTCGAGTTCTCCCATCTGAATACCCCTAAAAATTTTTTTGTTTTAACTTGTTTATCAAATGCATAAAAAATATATGCATGCTTGATTTAGGGGGGCGAAATCTGCCACTTATAGATATATGACTGATGATGATGATGAAATTCTAAGATACGATAAAATGGTTGAAAGCGCCCTTCGCGGCGTCGTGAAGTCATCCGTAGAGGAGGTTATGGAGCATGGCCTTCCCGGTGATCATCATTTCTACATTACATTTCTAACAGAATATCCGGGCGTGAAAATCCCGGACTACCTGCGTGAACGCTACCCTGGTGAGATGACGATTGTTCTGCAATACCAATTTTCTGATCTTGGTGTTGATGATGAGAAAATGAAGGTCACACTTTCATTCAACAATGTCCCTGAGCTTTTGGAAATCCCTCTGGCGGCGATCAGTATCTTTGCAGACCCATCGGTGAACTTTGCGCTGCAATTCCAGCCGCTTGGCGAGGCCATGGACGACGCTGATCTTGCCATTCTGGATGAGCTGGACGATGACGACCCTGATGGGGACGGCTCCGGTGGCGGTAAATCCGACAAAAAAGGTGAAGTTGTCTCCCTGGATCAATTCCGTAAGAAATAGGTTTGCCATATGTTTTGGCGTCCAGAGATCAATCCCGATAAAGGACCGTTTAAGGTAGAACTCCGTAAGGGCGAATTCATAGATGAAGATCGCAGTGCGCGCTTGGTTCCCTATAAAATCTATTACCCTGTTGCCCATAATATGGAGAAGGTGCCGATCATCATCTGGTCTCATGGCTTTGGCGGGAACCGTGATGGTGCGGCTTTTTTATCCCGCTTCGTCGCGGAGCATGGCTATATTGTTGTGCACATCACGCATATTGGGACCGATAGCACGCTTTGGGAGGGAAAGGACGGCCATCCGTGGGACATCCTCAAAAAACATAAGGTCAAGCGCGAAACCACGCTTAGCCGTTTCGCCGACGTCCCGTTCGCATTGGACCGCCTGAAAATATGGGCGGATGAACACCCCGAAGCTGGTAAATATATGGATTTTGATCATATCGGGATCAGCGGCCATTCATTCGGCGCATTGACGACGCAGGTTATGGCAGGGATGCTGTTCCCCAATAAAAAAGAAGAATTGACGAGCTATCGTGAAGAACGATTTAAGGCTGGAATTCTATACAGCCCCGTGACCATTTCACATCTTGGGCCCGATGAGGCCTTTGATGCATCGGCGAGCGATAGCGTGACTTATAACGCTTATAACTCAATCGACATTCCGCTGATGCATATGACGGGCACGGATGATTCATCACCCATAAACGGCGAAGATTATCGCCACAGACTCGTTGTCTACGAACATTCCGGCCATCCCGAAAAATATCTGCTGGTCAAAAAGGGCGGAGACCACATGGTCTATAACGGCACGCGCGGCAAGCTGGCCGTGAATGAGAAGCGCGAACTGCATGAAAATCATATTAAAATCGGCTCATTAGCCTTCTGGGATGCTTATTTGAAAGAAGACAAGAGCGCCATGGAGTGGCTAAAAACCGGCTTTCAGGAATGGCTGGCGGATGAAGCAGATCTGAAGCACTAAAGTGCTCAATGCTTCGTGCGCATGAACTCTAAATAGTCATCCAAATCAATATCTTCAGGGTCTTCAATGGGGTAGGGAAGAGTTGCGCGGATTTCGTTCAAAATACTGCGCAGTTCAGTGTCGAATTCATCATTTCCAGTGATTTCAGGTTCTGTGGCGCGGCGAAGTTCTTTTTGGTCGGGCGTATCGCCCATTCGCTCCTTAATCCGGCGAACGGCTTCAAGCACATCAGTATTAATCTGATTTTGAGACGCCATACAAATCCTTTGCTAACACCCTCAGTGTACAATAAAACGAGAAAAAATCGCAAATTTGGAGCCTTTGGATTTTTAGGCTTTCCATTCTGCTATCTATGCCTATATTGCTCGCATGACTGAAAACGCTGTAGAAATCACGAACCTCAATAAAACCTATAAGGCGCAGGGGAAAAGCCCCGAAAAGATCGCGCTCAAGGATGTCAGTTTAAATATCCGAAAGGGATCAATTTTTGGACTGCTCGGGCCTAATGGCGCTGGAAAATCCACAATTATCAACATCATGGCCGGGCTTGTGATGAAAACCAGCGGACAGGTTAAAATCTGGGATTATGATATCGATAAAAACGTCCGCGCCTCCAAATCCGCTATTGGTGTAGTGCCGCAGGAAATCAATTACGATCCGTTCTTCTCCCCGAAACAGCTTTTAGAGCTTCAGGCCGGTTTATACGGCGTGCCGAAATCCGAACGCCGCACGATGGAGATTCTGGATATTGTGGGGCTGGCGGATAAGGCCGATGCCTACACACGTTCGCTGTCCGGTGGCATGCGCCGCCGCCTGATGGTCGCAAAGGCCATGGTGCATTCGCCGCCGATCCTTGTGCTGGATGAACCCAGTGCCGGCGTTGATGTCGAACTTCGTAAACAGCTCTGGGCCAATGTGAAATCCCTGAACGAGCAGGGCGTAACCATCCTCCTGACCACGCATTATCTGGAGGAAGCGGAGGAGCTCTGCGATGAAATCGCCATTATTAACCATGGTGAAATTATCTGCTGCGAGGAAAAAGAATCCCTCCTGAGCCGGATTGAAAATAAGGAAATCCGCTTGCGCTTTGATACCGAGCTTGCGGGCATACCAAAGCGGCTTCAGGGGTATATCGCTAAGCGTGAGGGCCGCCGCACGGTCATGTTCACCTATAACC
>CAYGQP010000086.1:0-2216 GCA_964352115.1 uncultured Micavibrio sp.
ATCCGGTAATGGGCGATGTTGGACGGGGGTTTTTCGTCCGTGATAAAATCCCTGATTTTTTTAAATCACGCGCCCTGCCAAACGCCCATATCATCACACCAAACCAGTTTGAACTGAGCCATCTTACAGACACGCAAATCCAGACATTGGATGATGCCCGCAAAGCCTGTCAAATCATCCACCACAGCGGGCCCGAAATCGTTCTCCTGACCTCATTGGAACACGAAGACCAAAAGGATAATGAAATCCAGATGCTTACCTCCCACAAAGAAGGTGAACAATGGATAATCACAACCCCAAAGCTCCCCCTCTCTCCCGAACCGAACGGCGCAGGCGATTGCACGGCGGCGTTATTTTTAGGCCATATCCTGAACAATGACCCACTCAACGTCGCCCTGGAAAAGACAGCCAATTCTATCTTTGAATTGTTTGAAAAAACACATCAGCAGAGCACACGCGAACTCGCAATCATTGAAGCACAATCATGTTTTGCAGAACCGGCCAATCGATTTAAAGCAACAAAGCTCTAAGCTGCCGCTTTTGCCTTTTGCTTAATCAAAAGCTCGGCAATCTGCACGGTGTTTAGCGCCGCGCCCTTACGGATGTTATCGGATACGCACCAAAAATTCAGGCCGTTCTCAACCGTGATGTCCTCGCGAATACGCGATACATAAACCGGGTCTTCGCCCTGAATTTCAGCCGGCGTTACGTATTCCAGATCTTCATTCTCAAGATCCGCCACAACAATGCCCTCTGCAGCGCGCCAGATTTCCTTGGCTTTTGACGCTGACAGCTCACCGTTCAACTCCAGATTAATCATCTCCGAATGACCAATAAACACAGGCACACGCACGCAGCTCGCGCAGACCTGAATAGAGGGGTCGAGGATCTTTTTCGTCTCAACCACCATTTTCCATTCTTCTTTGGTCATGCCATCATCCATAAACACATCAACCTGTGGAATGACGTTAAACGCAATGCGCTTCGGATAAACGCCCGGGCGCGGATCTTCGTTCATGTATACGCCTTTAGTCTGATTAAACAGCTCATCCATAGCATCCTTGCCGGACCCAGAAACGGATTGATAAGTGCTGACAACCACACGTTTAATGCCCACCGCATCATGAATAGGCTTCAGCGCAACAACCATTTGAATGGTTGAGCAATTCGGGTTGGCGATAATGCCCTTCTTGACGTCATTTATCGCCTGCGGATTAACTTCAGGCACGATTAACGGCACATCGGGGTCCATGCGCCAATAGCTGGTGTTGTCAATTACAGTCGCACCGGCCTTAGCGGCTTTGGGCGAATATTCAGCCGACACTTTACCACCAGGCGATGACAGAACGATATCAACACCTTTAAAATCAAACGTTGCCAGATCCTGAACCTTCACATCCTGATCACCGAAGGACACTTCCTTGCCCACGGAACGCGAAGAGGCAAGCGCCACAAGGTCGTCCACAGGGAACTTGCGCTCATCCAATATGTTCATGACTTCACGGCCAACATTTCCAGTTGCACCGACTACAGCAACTTTATAACCCATCGTTTTTTCCTCTTTCATAAAAAGAGGATGATGTTAATCTTAAAAGGGTTCAAAACGCAAGGTTTTTCAGCACTATGACATCATCCAAAGATCAAGAAACAATTGCCGACCTGAAGGCAAAAATCGAAGAAGCCGATGCGCTGGCGGAGATGAAGTCCAATTTTCTGGCCACAATGAGTCATGAAATCCGCACACCGATGCAGACAATTTTCGGTCTACTGGAACTCATCGCCGATGAGGATGACGTGAGTGAACGCGTTGAATCCATGACCAAAACGGCACAGAGCGCCGCCAGCGGCCTGCTTGAAATCCTTGATGACATTCTTGATCTTGCGAAAATGGACGCCAATAAAATGGAGCTCGACGTGTTCGAGGTTCCCGTGCGCCTTCTAGTGCGCGGAACACTCGAAGCGCTATCAGTCAAGGTCCATGGCGTCGATGTTGAGCTGATTGATGATATAGAGGAAGACGTGCCGTTCGTGGTCATCGGCGATCCCAAACGTCTTCGCCAGATCATGCTAAATCTGACCGGAAACGCTTTGAAGTTTACAAAGGAAGGCAACGTGACGGTGCGTGTCACCACAAAAACCGAGCACATCAACGCCGGTGAAGGGCAGGTTGCACTGCGGTTCGAAATCATCGACAGCGGGATCGGCATGTCGCAGGA
>CAYGQP010000086.1:2226-7274 GCA_964352115.1 uncultured Micavibrio sp.
CGACAAGCTCTTCGGCGCATTTACGCAGGCCGACAATTCCACCACACGCAAATTCGGCGGCACGGGCTTAGGCCTCTCTATTTGTAAAAAACTGGTCGAACTTATGGGCGGAAAAATTGGCGTGACCAGCATTGAGGGCGAGGGCTCAACCTTCTGGTTTGAAATCCTGACGCAGGAAGTCAGCACCAATGCAACAACAGTCGAACTTCCGTCCCTCGATGGAATCTCTGTACTCTCCGTTGAGGATCACCCACAGGGCGCAAAGGAAATCGTCAACTCCCTGAGATCCATGGGCGCAACCGTTGAAAACTGCCCCACTTACGCGGAGGGATTAGATCTCGTAAAGCGCCGCCCCTTTGACGTTGGCATTATTGATCAGGGCTTACCCGATGGCCTTGGGCTGGACCTCATCAAGGAAATCATGGACATCCGCCCATTTATGGGCCTTGTAATGTATACAGTCCGCGATGATGTCGGCCTCGCACATAGCCTGCAAACTTATGGCGTCACTTACCTCACAAAACCCGCCAGCCGCGCTGGACTAGGTGAAGCCGTTCGCGATGCCGCCCGAAAGGCCACCAAAAACAGTATTGACGGCCCCACACGTCTGCTGATCGCCGAGGACACCGAAAGCGTCCGCGATATCTTGAGGCGCCAGCTCGAAAAGCTTGGCGTTGAGGCGGATTTTGCAGATAACGGAAAAGACGCATATGACGCCTATAAAACTGGAAATTATGGGATCATCATTACCGACCTTCATATGCCGGAAATGGATGGCTACGAACTTGTCGCAGGAATTCGGCAATTCGAAGAGCTAACAGATGAGGATATTCACTTTCCAGTCATTGCCCTGACCGCAGATGTGCAACTTGCAGGGCGCGAAGCCTACATGCGTCATGGCTTTGATGAGTGCCTATTAAAACCAGTCTCCTTGGGGCAATTCCGCCGCTTGCTCATACGGTGGGGGCTTTTGAATGAGAATGAACAAAATCCACCGCCACCCCCTCCAAAAACACAGCAAAAAGCAGGCACAAAAAAGCCCGCCATCGACAAAAACGCCATGATCGAACAAATGGGAGCATTTGACGAAAGCGCCATCGAAATGCTGGGCATGTTTATTGAAATGACCCAGCCGCTCATTGATGACATCAAAGCCGCGCATGAAAACAACGATTTCGAAAACCTCACCGAACTGGCCCACAGCCTGAAGGGCGGTGCGCGTTCTGCATGCTGCAATGTGCTCGGAGATATCGCCGCACAGCTTCAGGATGATGCGGCCTTAAAAAAACCTGTCAGTGAATTAGTGGGCGCTGTCGAAGATGAATTCAAACGCGCGGATAAGGAAATTCAAAACCTGAAAGTGAATTAGACGGCGCTTTAAGGGCATCCAGCATCCTGATGGGATGCCGCGCCATTAAACACAACCCAGAAACGAAAACATATGCTACCACCGGGACAATCAACTGTACCAGCAACGTCTAAATCCGTATCGCCACCTGTAGAGTCAATGATATCCGCTTCACAGTTGCTGTAGTTGCCATCTAGCTTTTGAAGGGCGGAAGCAAGAAAGGCATCGGAATTAGTAGTTTCCGTCCAGAAAAATACACCATCTGCTCCGTTGTAATATCGCCATTCTTCAAATAACTCTGGCGCGGGCGGCATAAACTTTCCCTGAGATGCTGCAAAAATGAGCTCGTGCTCATTTTCATTGCCAGCCCCTCCATTATTCCCTGGGCAACGAATATCTCGTACAAAATCATCAGATGTGGGTCCCGGCGTAGCTCCCGTAAAATGAGATGAACTAGGCTTAATAGGAAACGGGGTAATTTGACCGGGGTCGGTGGCTGGCGAAATCGTTGAGTCCCCACGGTTGTAACGAAGGACACATTCCTGAATAGACGATTGTATCATCTGAATTTGTGATTGAAGATCCGCCACTGTTCTAAAGGACCCTTGCGATGACGTCTGTTGGCTTGAGGGCTCCATAAAAGAAACAGTCAAAGCCGCCAAAAGCGCAATCGCAATCAAGATATAGATAAGGGCACTGCCAGATTCAGATCGACAGCGCACTTTAGGGCTCATAAATGTCATGAACGAAATCCTATTGCTCAACGAGAACGTGGTAATAGTAATTCACAGCTGGTGAGCCTTGGGCAAAACATCCAAACGGCTGGTTGTCCAGCTCATTGGACGCGCCGTTAATAATACCCGTCCCCGAACCGGCCCATAGTCCAGCGTTAGTGTTAATCGTTTGTGATGTCACATCAATTCCTGTTTCCACAGGCACGCCAGCAATCCCTAACTCTTTATTGATACGCTCACAAACCCCCTGACGAACATTTGGGAGAAACGCAACTATCTCAACATTGTTCACAGCATTAGCGGCGCCGAAACGGCCCAATTCATCAACCTGATTTTCTGAATTATACACCCATGCGGTGCCCGCAACACTCACAACATCGCTTGTAGCAACTTGGTAGCTCGCAGCACCGCCATCCGGGTGGAACACACAGTTAGGGGAGTTAGCGGGGGTGTCACAAAATGCAGCAAACAGCGTTGGATCATCAAACAGCAATTCTGTCGGCTCCACGCTATTGGTTACCATCATCCTGAGAATGGCTGTTCTAACGGAGGCTTGATATTGCGTCACTTGTGTAGAGCTAATGAGTGATGTTTCGCCGGTCGTGTCACCACCACCTGATCGTGTAGACTGCGTAACTGCATATGACAGCGCCGCAAAAAGCGCAACCGCGATCAAAATCAAGAACAATACATTTCCAGATTCCGATGTTCTGTCTTCAATATTTTCGTGCTTCATCATCATTTTACTTCAACGCTCTTCTTATATTTAAAAACTTTAACTTAACGATATGTATATTAATCACTTAATGTCCACTTTATTTATTTTTAAGACGGCCGCAAGTTGGTCCTTATCGCATTCACGACCAACGCATAACTTCTCTACATTCACGAGCCAACCTTTACCTCCATTTTGTACGTGCCCAATGGCTTCTCTAAACTGACCAAACTGAGCAGTCGACTTCGCACTTATTACAATAGAAGATGAATTGGCATTTATCGATAGGCCCGTATAGATATTATTCACCTTATCAACAAAACCAGTCACTTGCTGCCTATCTACAGGAACATATTTAATCTCTGGCACGTTAGGGCTAAGCGCTTCAGCTTCCTGCCATTCTGCCCTTAGTTCCGTTAGCTGTTGAAGTTGCACTGTGACATACAGCCCCATAGCACCCGCACAAGCCCAAGCAACCCCCGCTATAATAAGCATGGTTTGACCCGCATGTTGAGGCATTTTTTCAAGAAAAGCATTAAGATCATCAGCGGTTTGCGGTGATGCATACTTCTTGAGCGATCGCCAATCAAAGTTTTTAAGTGATTCTTTATTGATCACAATTCATCCATTCTTTTCTGGTCAAAATCTTTTATTTTTTTCCACTTCCCTAGTATATAGTATAACTCAACGGAGTTAAAGTGTGATTAATTAAAAAAGATCAATAAAATTAACTGTTTAATGTAGTTTTTATCCCTTTATCGTGTATTTGAAACGCGAACTCGTCCATCTTCAGTCAACTCACTCGGCTTTCCAAAATCCTGTGCAAATGCAGGGGGTATAAGGGCTTCCCAGTAAACCTGCCCTTTATCGACCTGATATTTGACCAATGTGCCATCAACCTGGCCTAACGTATCCAAAAGCTCTTGAATCCTGACCATATGTCGAATCGTATCACTTTGCTTAACATCCGCAGCCTGCTGCAAAAGAGTTTCCGCAGCTCTATCTGTTTCAAATTTCACCGTATCAAGATCGCGGCTAATTGTATTAATAGCAATATAATTCACAGCAAGAATAAGCATGGAAACCAAACAAACAATCATACCGGAAAATACGAGCATCCGCGCTGTCGCCCGGGCAAGCTTTTCGGTTTTCAGCATGCGGTTACGCCAAGGCACAATGTCCGCAACCTCTGGATTAATGGTAACGAAATTCGCATCCATACTTTGCACACGAGGCAAAATGGTTCGTGACGCCCCAATAAAGACTTGCATACGAGACGTTTCCGGATCCCAACGCAGCGCCGAAGCGACACCTTCCTGCTCGTACAAATATACGGTTTCCCGGTCCCAATATTCACTGTTCCCAGGCAGTGCCGCAGAAAGCGGGCACCAGCTATCGGGGTTTGAGGCCATAGCAGATGATGGACAGGCAAGATACCAAACGCGCCCGTCATCAACGGAGTATGAAAAATGGATTTTTTCCGTGCCGCAAGCTTGCGACGCTGCATTCCAAACAGCCTCTTCCTCTGCACCGGGAACATGGGGAATACTGCCCCCTATCAATTCCTGAGGCAGATAAGGCCTAAGATGTGATACAAAGCCCTGCGCCTCACCAGCAAGATAATCTGAAACACCCGGCTTGGGCATTGATCTTTCCTTTTTAACAGGATGCTGACCAGGCGACTTAACACCCATTGCGTCTTGTCCTTCTTTAGATCCTAAAGCCAAGGCTAAGCCCCTTTCTTGTTGTCTTTACCGAACAGCACATCAAACTCATCCTTAAATCGCACATCTAAATCGCACCTTGCATAAGACCACCCATGGCCGAATCAAGACTCATATTCATCACAGTCAAGGCGTAAATGGCGCTACCAAAGGCAATAGCTAGAAATACACCCGTCAAGGCAAATGCGAGCCAAACAATTAAAACGTGTTTCGATTTTGCTGACTGCGCACGCATTTCAGCAATAGACTCCATAACTGTAGCAACTTGCCCAAGATCAGACAAGCTCGCGATCTCAAGACGTTCATTGCGCCGCAATGGCGGACGGTCAAGCGCAGTACCCAATGCCACACCACGACCAAGATCGCGCGCAGAATCTTCCCAATACGCGATAACATCCGGCGCAGATGAGGCCTCAGCCGATTGCATCAACGTATCGTTAATAGGCACCATACCTTGAAGCATAAGCGCCTCAGCGGACATAGAATCCGCAAAAGCCAAATCACGCATATACGCGCCAATAAGCGGA
>CAYGQP010000087.1:0-1487 GCA_964352115.1 uncultured Micavibrio sp.
TGTGAAGGCCGCAGCATTTGGCTTTATTGTTGCCATAATGGGTTGTTATCATGGATTCAATTCCCAGCGAGGTGCACAGGGAGTGGGCGCAGCAACAACCAACGCGGTGGTTTCGGCATCGATTTTGATTTTGGTCTTTAACTATCTAATGACGCAGGTATTTTTCTCATGAGTTTTTTTGGCAATTTAGCAAAGAAAGAAGAAGAGCAGCCAGCTTCTGGCAAAAAAAAGCCTGCAAAGATTAAGCTTACAGGTGTCAAAAAGTCATTCGGCAATAACCATGTTCTCAACGGCATTGATCTTGAAATCCCTGAGGGCAAGTCTCTCGTTGTCATTGGCGGATCCGGGACGGGGAAATCCGTCATGCTCAAATGTGTGTTGGGTCTGATCACGCCTGATGAAGGGCAAATTTCAATCAATGGACAAGATATAACAAATATGGATGGCAGGGACCGCGTCGAACTCATGCTTAAATTTGGCATGTTGTTTCAGGGCGCAGCACTCTTTGACTCCCTCAAGGTATGGGAAAATGTGGCTTTTGGCCTTATTCATGGCCACAAGAAAAACCGTAAGGCTGCCCGCGAAATCGCAGTCGAAAAAATCAAAGCCGTTGGCTTGCGACCCGAGGTCGCAGATTTATTTCCTGCCGAACTCTCTGGTGGCATGCAAAAGCGCGTGGGATTGGCCCGCGCCGTAGCGACCAGCCCTGAGATTATATTTTTTGACGAACCGACGACAGGCCTTGATCCGATTATGGCCGACGTGATTAATGATTTGATTGTAGAACAAGTGAAGGAATTGGGGGCAACCACACTCTCCATCACGCACGATATGGCCTCTGCGCGCAAAATCGCTGATAACGTTGCAATGATCCACGAGGGCAAAATCGTCTGGCACGGCACCGTGAAACAAATGGACAAATCCGGCAATGACTATGTTGATCAATTCATTCATGGACGTGCCGATGGTCCCATATCAAGACGAACAGCATAACTGCTTATGGCTGTTTCGCTTTATTTTTGCACTAGGCATAAGGATCCTAGCCTAGTAAATCTAGAAAAGCTGCGCATAACAACGCACTAGAATAAATGGAAATAGCAATAACATGAAATATCTCTGGTACGCATTTTTAGGATTATTCTCTCTGGGGTGCTTGGGGCTCTTAGCCGGTGTTGCAGTAATCTTCGGCGTTATCAGCTATTACGGATCTGACTTGCCTGATTACAGCGAGCTCAAAGATTACAAACCCCCAATCGTCACGCGACTTTATGCGGGGGATGGACGCCTCATGGCTGAATTTGCCCAGGAAAAGCGCGTCTTTGTGCCCATCAATCAAGTGCCGGCCCTCGTTAAAAACGCCTTCATTTCTGCTGAGGACAAAAACTTCTATAGCCACCAGGGTATCGACCTTTTCGCCATCGCCCGCGCTATGGTCTCAAACCTCAAGGACATAGGCTCAGGCCGCAGACCACGCCGCGCATCAACCA
>CAYGQP010000087.1:1497-7271 GCA_964352115.1 uncultured Micavibrio sp.
AACTGGAAGGTCCCGATCCGGATATGGCTGGACGCGACGCGGGTGAAGACCGCGGCCGAGGCGATGGACACTCCGGTGACGGCGGCGAAGACCGTGTTCGCCGCCACCGTGGCGACGCCCAGCCCGCAGACCACGCGGCGCATCAACCATCACACAGCAGGTTGCAAAAAACTTTCTACTCACCAACGAGCTCTCGTATGAACGCAAAATCAAGGAAGCCATTCTGGCCTATCGCATTGAAAATGTGCTCACGAAGGACCGTTTGCTAGAGCTATATCTGAATGAAATTTTCCTCGGTGCACGCGCGTATGGCGTTGCTGCCGCTGCCCTTCAATATTTCGATAAATCGCTGAATGAACTCACCATTGCCGAGGCTGCCTATCTTGCCGCATTGCCCAAAGCACCCAACAACTATCACCCAATACGCAAACACGATGAGGCCGTCACACGCCGTAACTGGGTGATTGAGCAAATGTATGAAAATGGCTACATCACAAAAGCCCAAATGGAGGTTGCACAAGCCAAACCTCTCATTACCAAGCCCAGAGATGACTCCCGCAATGTGAACGCCCCGTATTTCGAGGAAGAAGTTCGCCGCGAATTGGCCAGTAAATACGGTGAGGATAGCCTGTATGGAGGTGGTCTTGCCGTCCGCTCAACCATTAATCCTCGCCTGCAAGCCATCGCCGTTGAAGCGCTCCGAGAGGGGTTAACCGCCTATGACCGCCGTCACGGATACCGCGGCCCATTGGCACAAATCACGGAACTGGAAAACTGGTCTGCCATGCTGAGCAGTGTAGACGCCCCTGAAGGCAAGCTCGACGAATGGAACATGGCGATTGTTCTTGAATCCTCGGCAAACAGCGCAAAACTTGGCTTGGATAATGGCGAAGAGGCTAATATCAAGATCTCCGGGGTCAAATGGGCGCGCAAATCCCTAAATGAGGGATACGCCCTTGGCTCAGTCATTAAGTCTGTCGATCAAGTATTAAGCACGGGCGATGTCATCATGGTCGAGCCTACAACAATAACCAATGACGACGGAACACAGAGTGTAGAATATGAGCTTCGCCAAGTACCGCTCATTCAGGGCTCTATCGTTGCCATGGACCCGCATACAGGCCGTATTCTGGCCATGCAAGGCGGCTGGAAATATAGTCTTGGCGACCAATTCAACCGCGCAACACAAGCCCAGCGTCAGCCCGGCTCGGCCTTTAAACCTTTCGTTTATCTCGCAGCATTAGAGCGTGGCTTTACACCTGCTACGCTTGTGCTCGATGCCCCGTTTGTCATCGAAGATCGCCCAGGGAATTTCTGGAGCCCAACCAATTATACAGATGAATATTTTGGCCCAACACCCATTCGCGTTGGTGTTGAGAAATCGAAAAACCTCATGACTGTGCGCCTGGCTGATTATCTCGGCATGGATTTGATTTCCGATTATGCACGGCGCTTTGGCATCATGGACAATATGCCGCCCTTGCTCGCAAACGCACTCGGGGCGGGTGAAACAAACCTGCTGGATCTCACTAACTCTTATGCCATGCTTGTGAATAGCGGAAAACGTGTTTCACCAACGCTCATTGACCGTATTCAGGACCGCCGCGGAAAAACTGTTTTCAAACACGATGAACGCAAATGTGTTAATTGCGGGAGTCTCATTAAATGGGAAGAACAAAACGTCCCCGAGCTTCCCGATCTTCGCGAACAAGTGGCTGATGAACGCCATGCTTATCAAATGGTCTCCATTTTAAATGGCGTCGTCGAACGAGGAACTGGCATACGCATCAAGTCGCTTGGCCTTCCTCTTGGCGGCAAGACGGGCACAACAAATGAATCCAAAGATGCATGGTTTATAGGCTTCTCCCCTGATTTAGCCGTCGGCGTATTTGCCGGGTTTGATGAACCACGCTCTCTTGGGAAACGCGAAACTGGATCATCGATCGCTGTACCAATATTCAAAACCTTCATGGAGGAGGCCTTAAAGGGCCAGCCCGCCTCACCGTTCCGCATTCCACCAGGCATCCGCCAGGTTAAAATCAATGCTGAAACCGGCGCCCGTGCCCAGCCCGGCGATGAGCGTGTAATTTGGGAAGCCTTCGTGGCTGGAAGCGAGCCCACAGATGATATTTATATCCTAGACGGCAGCGGTATA
The DNA here is from genome assembly GCA_964352115.1 of uncultured Micavibrio sp. GTDB lineage: Bacteria > Pseudomonadota > Alphaproteobacteria > Micavibrionales > Micavibrionaceae > CAYGQP01. Next base: position 3,653 of record CAYGQP010000087.1, read on the forward strand.
AAGCTGATGCCTTCCATCAACGCCGTCAAGGGCAGCGCTGGCCAACAGGCCACCACTGGCACAGGCGGCTTGTACTAAATCTTCATCGATATCTTATGTTTTTTGCAAAACAGCGGCAAAAAAGCCATCCGTTTTATGGCGATGCGGGGTCAATCGCATAAATGGTTGGCCAAGGCCAAGGCTTTTATCCAGCGCCAATACCTCAAACCCTTCATGACGCTTCATAAACGCTTCAACCTGATGCTCATTTTCATCAGGCAGCAATGAACACGTTGCATAAACAAGCCTTCCACCGGGCTTCACAGTATGAACAACCTTATCGAGAATATCGGCCTGAATCTCAACCAATTCCTCTAGCGAAGGTCCGTAAACGCGCCAGCGCATATCAGGATTTCTGCGCCAAGTTCCTGTTCCCGTACACGGTACATCCAAAAGCACCAGATCAAATTTTTCCTTCTGGCGGCGCAACCATTTTTTGTGTCGATCTTCAGACAGTGGACGAACCTCAATAATATCGGCCAGCTGAGATTTCTTAAAACGCGACCTGCTTTTGTTCAAACGTCGCTCATCTAGGTCCATTGCAACAATGCGGCCCTTGCGTTCCATCGCCGCGCCCAGCGCCATGGTTTTACCACCTGCGCCCGCGCAATAATCCAACACCTGCATACCCGGCCGCGCATCACAAACATGGGCGATCAACTGTGATCCTTCATCTTGAATTTCAATCCAGCCCTTGGCAAATGCCTTTGTCCTTGAGAGATACGCCTTATTCTGGCATCGCAAGCCCCACGGTGAATAGGGCGTTTCATCGGTCTTAACACCATCCGCCTCAAGGAAATTCTGAACCTTCTCCCGCGCAGCCAAAAACGTATTCACACGCAAATCAAGCGTTGCCGGATCGAGCATAGCAGTCATTTCAGCCTCAAAGGCATCGCCAAAATACGCCTTCAGCTTTTCATCATAGAGCTCAGGGCATTCAACCTTCACACTGATAGGCATATCCGAATGCAACAGACTCTCTTGGCCCTTTAATGACTTCAATAACTTCAACTCATCCTCCGTCAAAGGCTCCGGCGCATACTTTGTGCCATCAAACAAATCTTTGACGCGTTTTTCATCCGCACCCTCACAGAGCATCAACCATACCAAAGCGCGGTTGCGCGGCGTGTCCAGGGCTTTTAAGCGCTCCAGCCACCAGTCCAGCTTCGCCTGCGCGCGCTTAATGTCATACAAGCCCTCAGCCACAAAGGCGCGATCCTTTGATCCAATATAACGACGGTTGCGCATAAAATCGCCAATCGTCGTATCCATAGGGACACGAGATTCGGCAATGCGTTCAAGAACATCGATAATCGTTTGTATACGGGCGCTTGGTTTCATAGCGCCCATGTGTAGTCTATAAATCTGACGCTGACAACAAACTTGATGTAAATACCTCTTGACAACCTACCAAGTAGTAGGTATATTCAACATACAAGGTATAAATATGAATAGACGAAACGAAATTTTAGAGCACACAGACGACCTGATCCAAAAGCATGGATACAAGGGGTTTTCTTATGCGGATCTATCAAAGCGCCTCGGCATTGCAAAAGCAAGTATCCATCATCACTTCCCAAGTAAGGAAGATCTAGGCATCGCCTACTGTGATAGCAAAATTGAAGCGATGAACAATTTCAGACAAGAGCTTCGCTCCATCAAAAAGGCCAAGGACCAGCTAAACACCTACATAGATTATGTCGGCACATGCATCGGCAAAATGTGTGGGCTGAATGCGATGCAATCCGATGTCGGTGACATGTCCCCTAGGCTTGTTGACAAGGTCCGTCAGCTCAGTGATTTGGAATTTGAAATTCTGACCGAAATCTTGGAAAACGGATTGGATAGCAAGGAATTTTCATTCCTAATTAAGCCATATGAACAGGCGCTGATCATCTCAACATCCATCAAAGGTGCTCTGCTTATTGGCCGTGTTAAGAATGACGATACTTTCAAAAAAATGTGTAACGCCCTTAGAAAAGGAATCGAATTTAAACCTGAGACTTGAAAATTTTTTTTACCCAACTACCTACCTACCTATTGGTAGTTACAGAAGAAAGACGATAAAATGAAAACCAGAAAAGCACAGAAAAACATCTATGATATTCGCGATGCAATGTTTTACGCTAGACAAGATATGCAAAGCATTATGACTGAAATCCTTCGTACGGAAGGCATTGGCTACAACCTGTAACGCATAACAACATTATTAATTTAGGAAAGAAAACAATGACACAGAAACTTTTTGAGCCCATCACACTCGGCGATATATCCTTGAAAAACCGGATGGTCATGGCCCCCCTCACCCGGGGCCGCGCAGGCGAAAGCCGTATCCCCAATGATCTAATGGCTGAGTATTACAGCCAAAGAGCATCGGCGGGCCTCATCATCACCGAAGCCACAGCCGTTTCAAAACAGGGCTATGGCTGGTATGGCGCGCCGGGGGCATATACAGATGAACAATTCGAAGGCTGGCGCAAAACAACAAACGCCGTTCACGAACAGAACGGAAAAATTGTCATGCAGCTTTGGCACATGGGCCGCGTATCACACCCGGATTTTCAGGATGGAGAGCTGCCTGTAGGACCCAGCGCCGTTGCCGCAGAGGGCGATGCCCATACACCAAATGGTAAACAGCCTTATGTTGTTCCAAGGGCCTTAGAAACAGCGGAAATTAAATCCCTCACTCCGGATTACGTGACCGCCGCGCGCAGGGCCATTGATGCAGGATTTGATGGCGTCGAAATTCACGCCGCCAACGGATATCTTCTGGATCAGTTTATTCGTGACGGATCAAACAAACGCGATGACGAATACGGCGGCTCTATTGAAAACCGTATTCGCCTGCCACTTGAAATTACCAAAGCCGTGGCAAAGGAAATTGGCGCAGGTCTTGTCGGTATTCGTATTTCCCCGACCAACCCGTTCAACACCATGGACGACTCTGATCCTGTTGCCACCTTTACGACATTGGCAAAAAAGCTCAATGCGCTTGATCTGGCATATCTTCACGTCATGGAACCGATCTCGGATGAAGCACGGTTTTACAACGAGAACGCGCCATATGTTACGCCTCATATCCGTGAACTCTATAACGGAAACCTGATGGTTAACGGCAGTTACGACAAGGAAAAGGGCATTGCAGCAATCGAACAAAATAATGCAGATGCCATAGCGTATGGTGTCCCATTTTTGGCGAACCCTGATCTTGTTGAGCGATATAAAAAGAATGCGCCGTTAAACGAGCCCAATCAGGACACATTTTACCAAGGTAAAGCAGATGGCTATACCGATTACCCAACCTTAAAGCAGCTTGAAAAAGCGGCTTAAATTCTAACCAAAAAAGGAGAAAGACAATGAGCTTTTTTACATCATACACAACTGAAACCGCACCAGAGAATTCAAAGCAAACCTTTGAAGGCTTACAAAAACAATATGGATTCATACCGAACATTTTTGCGGATATGGGCGAAAGTCCGATCCCGATTAAACTCTATAACTACGGCCAAGACCTTCTAATGAAAGAGGGCACACTCACAAATGAAGAGGTCAACCTCGTTCAGCTGGCGGTGAGCATTGT
>CAYGQP010000088.1:0-7268 GCA_964352115.1 uncultured Micavibrio sp.
GGATTTTAAGCGCTCAGGCTGATGCAATTCTGATTGTTAAAACGCTGGTCGGGATGGTGTTTGTGGCATTTGGGTTCTGGATGTTCAAAAACTTGCCGAAACAGAGCGTGATGAAGGAATTCCTCTCACTGGTCGCATTTTTATCCTTCATCGCAGCAATTGGCATATTCTTTGTCGGTAACAAGCCGGCAGAATTTAGTGAGCCGTTTAGCCCCGCAACACTTGAACAAGCTCTGAAATCCGATGATCCTGTTTTCGTGGAAATGACGGCGACGTGGTGCATTACGTGCAAGGTGAACCATACGGTCGCTTTGAACGTAGAAAGTACGCAGGCATTATTTGACCAAGAAAATATCAGATACCTGATCGGTGATTGGACAAATTATGACCAGGACATAACGGATTACCTGCACCAATTTGGCCGAAATGGTGTGCCGATTTACGTTTTTTATGGCGCACCGGGGTCCAATGGGCAAAGACCGGATCCGGTCTTATTGCCGCAAATTTTAACGCCCGGAATCGTAAGAGATTACGTGACGGGTGAAGCACCTTAAATTTTAAACCCAAGAAAAAGAGGACTACATCATATGAAACACATGAAATTTGCTTTTATCGCTATGTTTATGGCGGTCATGGTACTACCGGCGTATGCGGCCGTTGAAATCGGTCAGCCTGCTCCTGACTTTACGGCAACGGATGTTGACGGAAATGCTTTCAAGCTCAGCGATCACAAGGGAAAAACGGTCGTGCTTGAATGGACTAACCACGAATGCCCGTTTGTAATCAAGCATTACGACACCGGTAACATGCAAAAAACACAAAAGGCTGCTCGTGACCAAGGCGTCGAATGGATTACGATTGTATCCTCTGCGCCCGAAAAGCAAGGCCATGTTAGCGCTGAAGAGGCAAAAGCTATTGTCGCAGAAGCCGGCGCTCATCCAACCACAAAGATTTTGGATGAAAGCGGAGAAATTGGTAAAATGTATGATGCGCGCACAACGCCGCATATGTTTGTGATCGATGCCGAGGGCAATGTCGTTTATGCTGGTGCGATAGACGATAACTCAAGCCCGCGTCATTCGACCGTAGAGGGCGCAACGAATTACGTGACCGCTGCTCTGGATGACCTGGCTGCTGGCCGTGCCGTTGCAACGCCGCAAACAGCGCCTTATGGCTGTTCGGTTAAATACTAATCGCGTAAAAATAATCTTTTAGAAGGCACCGTGTGTATATACGGTGCCTTTTTTATGCGATCCATCAAAGGGCCAATCTAAAAATATCTGAGGAACCATTGGCAGTTTTGGCGGTTTGTCCTTGTAAGCCGTATTTGCGGATCGTAAACTAAGATACGTAAGGTCTTACATTCATTTTTTCTGACATCATGTTTTCATTAACGCGCAAAATTATAGACCCCGTCTTCAGGTCATGGTCTAAACCACATGAAGATGTTGCCCGCCTCGCGATTGCTGAGGACGGGACGATTGTCTACGCCAGCCCTACATTTTGCGATTTGTCTCACATGCCAGCCAGCGAAACAGGACAGCGACATGTCAGTTCTGTTATGAAATTCGTGGACGAGGGCAATGGATCTGGCTTTGATTCCGGGGTCCATCAAATTCAAATCAATGGTCATGATCAGGTCTTTCATTTTCATTTTGACTGGCTTACGACAGCTGACCAACGTCGTTATCTGGTGGGCTCCAATGCCACGGCGCAGCATGGCGGCTTAAATGATGATGCGATGAACGCCTTGCGTGAAAAAATCATTCAAAGCGAAAAAATGAAGGCGTCGCCAAAAGCATCGCCTCTTAAGAAAACACCTGAGCAAACAAATAACCAAGTCCTGGTTCAAAGTGATGTCGAGCGGTTATTGGAACTCAGCAAGGACTTGATGGTTGTCATGGATGACCGGGGAATGGTTTTGAATGTGAACACCCCATTCCTGAGCACACTTGGCTATAGCGTTGAAGAGGTGGCCGATATGGAATTTATTGATATCTTCGCGGCAGAGGATCAGCCGCAAATCGCCCGTGCCTCACACAGCAAGGGTCAGGATTTTGAATCCCGTATTTTCACGAAAGATGGTCAAATCCGTCACGTCACATGGCGTTTCGCGCAGGGTCAGGATGTGACCTATTGTCTTGGCCGTGATCTGACGGAGCAAAAACAAAAAGAAGAACAATTCATCCGACGGGAACGTCAATTAAACGAAGCGGAATCGATTGGGCGTATGGGGCATTGGCACTGGACAATTGGTCAGGACGAAATTCAGTGGTCCGGCCAGATATATCAAATTTTCGGTGTAACGCCTGACGAGTTCAATCCATCCCTTCACGGTATGAATGATATGGTGAATCGCCGTGATCTCGACCGTGTAAATCAAGCGTTTCAGCGCGCGATCATTGAGCAAAACGACTATGACATGGAGTTTTGCATCAATCGCCCGGACGGTGAGCTGCGTTTTATTCGGTGTGAGGGGCGTTGCGCCGTTGATGAAAATGATGAAGTGATCGCGCTATACGGGATCATGCAGGATATGACGGAGCGCATCTCATATGAGCGTGAGCTTAAAGATGCTAAGGAAATTGCAGAGCGCGCCTATGCAGCAAAATCTCAATTCCTTGCGAATATGAGCCACGAATTGCGCACCCCGCTTAATGCGATTATAGGCTTTTCGGATATGATGGGCCATCAGTTGTTCGGGCCATTGGGCAATGAAAAATACGTGGAGTATGTTCAGGGCATTCAAGACAGTGGGCATCACCTTTTGGATCTCATCAGCGATATTCTGGACATGTCAAAAATCGAGGCCGGCAAATATGAGCTGGATCTGGAAGAGGTCTCAATTGCGAAAGTGCTCAAAATGGCATCGCATATGGTCGAGGGCCGTGCTCGCGAAGAGGGTGTTCAGATAACCACGCCGGAAGATCTGGACGAAGACCTGAAAATCATCGCCGATCGCCGCGCCGTAATGCAGATTATTTTGAATTTGGTCTCAAACGCCGTGAAGTTCACGGAGGACGGCGGGCAGGTAAGTGTCGAATGCCACCCGCGTGAAAACTATGTGGCCCTTAAAATTATTGACGATGGTATTGGCATTCCGGCCAATAAGCTGGCGCAAATTACACAACCATTCGAACAAGCCTCAACGGATTACACACGTGAATATCAGGGATCAGGTCTGGGTCTGGCAATAACAAAAGAATTAATCGATATGCATGGCGGGCAGTTGTTTATTGATTCGACTGTTGGGCTGGGTACGACGGTCACTGTTCGTTTGCCATATGAGGCTCAGGTTAAACCCGTATAATTAACCCGTGATCGGGTTTTTAAAGAGCGATAACGCATAATCTTCAGCCTTAAGACATCCGCGAAGTCCCGCCTCATAATTTTCGTACTTTAGCTGTACGCCCAGTTCTTCCAGTATTTTCCTGTTGCTGACACGCCGGTTGTCCATATAAAAACTCCGTACCATCGGCGCAAGATCAGCTTCATCAAAATTCACGAGCGGAGGCGCAGGGCGGCCTAAAAGCTCACAAGCATAGGCAATGACTTCGTGGCTAGGAGCCGGATTGCCGTCGGTAACGTTATAAATTTCCCCCGGCTTTGGATTCGCGATTGAAGCGAGCAGAACCTGAACAATGTCCTCAACATGGACGCGGCCAAAGGCGTGTCCCGGCTTATTTATACGGCGCGCTGCGCCCGCGCGGACAGAATCCAGTGCGCTGCGGCCCGGTCCATATATCCCCGCAAGACGGAAAATATGAACAGGAAGACCATGGGATTTAAGCAGGGACGTCCATTGCTCTTCAGCCTTCGCCCGCCTTGAGCCACGTTGTGCTGTTGGGCGCACTTCCGAAGTTTCATCAACCCATTCACCGTTGCGATCGCCATAGACCCCAGTCGTTGAGAGATATCCGACCCATTCGACCGTTGGGATACGCAATATGTCTTGCGCGTGCATTAAAAACGTTGGATCCCCGTCATCATTTGGCGGCGTGGAGATGAGGACATGCGTTGTGCCATCCATAAAATATAAAGGATCGGCCAATGGATGTTCGTAATCAAAAATATGGGCTTCTATTTGACGGGCACAGAGATTCTGCTGTTTTTCGGAGTCGCGTGTTGTTCCAAAAATTTTCCAGTCCTGGCCGCTTGAAAAAAGCTCGTGTCCCAGATAGTCACACGTATATCCATATCCAAAGCAAAAGAGCTTACGATCTTGAGTCATTTATTCTTCCGAAAATATAGTTGCTTTAAGCGAACGCAAAAAAGCAGAATATATTAAAATTCTGCATCTTCATAGTGCCCGGCAGGATTTAAGCCAGGCATGCGGTCGTCCAATAGGGGTTTGAAACTGTCCCTTGATTTTATTTTTGTATACCACTCTCTGGCGGCTTCGTGTTCTTCCCACGGCACATCCCCAACGTAATCAACGGCTGATAGGTGCGCAGCCGCACTGATATCCGCGAGGGAGAAATAATCACCGGCAAGCCATTCGCGCTTTTCGGTTAAAAACCCGATATAATCGAGATGATAATGGATATTGGCATGACCTGCGCGAATCGAAGGGCCATTAGGCTCTCCTAATTTCAGGTAACGCTTCATAAGCTTTTCATCGACAAGGTTCTGGGTGACTTCGCGGTTGAATTTAACATCAAACCAGCTGACAAGACGCCGCGTTTCAGCGCGCTGCACAGGGTCAAAACCAATGAGATTAATTTCCGGGTAAACTTCCTCAAGATATTCGCATATGACTTGAGAGTTTGCGAGTGTTGTTCCGTCTTGTTCAATGAGAACAGGAACATCCCCAGCAGGGTTCAGGGCCAGAAACTCTGTCCGGCGCTCCCATATCTTTTCAATTTGCAATTGAAACTCTAACTTCTTCTCCGCCATAGCCACACGTACTTTGCGGGAAAACGGATGAAGCCAGAGGTGCAACAATGTTCTCATGCAACCTACTCTAGCTCAGACGTCCAATGAAGAACAGTCCTTATAATGTTGTTATAGGAGATTCTTATATGGTTTTTTGGAAAAGAGCAAACGATTAGCGCCCGATACTTTGTTCCGCGACCGTAGTGACAGTTATTTCAACGGTTTTGCCAATGGCTTCACCGTCTTGCCACTGTCCCTGGCCTACGCCAAAATCAAGGCGGTTCAATGAAAACGATGCGTTCATTATAGCGCGTTTTGTGCTGTTGTCTTTTTCCACAATGTCCAGCGTAAATGGAAAGGATAGCGGCTGCGTGTGCTCACGAATCGTTAAATTTCCAGAAACGATATAGCGATTCGCACCCGTTTGTTCAAAACCAGAGGCGACAAACGCAGCGGTTGGGAATTTTTCTACGTAAAACCAATCCTTATCCAGCGCTTGCTGATCACGATCGTCGCTGCCTGTTTCTATGCTGGAAAGATCAAATGTAATGTTTACACGTGCATTTTCGAGGTCTTCAGCGTCAAACACAATTTGCCCGTCAAAGGCTTTGAACTCTCCCTCAAAGGCACTGCCGTATTGCGTCGCGGAAAACCTTACGCGGCTTTCGTCCTTTATAATCGTCCATGCATCGTCTAAATTCTCTGCCGCTATTGTCTTGCTCTCGGATTGAACGATCCGCTCAACAATTCGTGCGGCCTTGCCTGGGTCTTTTTGAGACATGATGACAAATGGCCCGAGCCAGAGTGCAACAAATAAAACGGTCAAATACACCACGCTGACCATGCTCAGATTTTTCTTTGTCATACGACTCAGCGTTTGGTCACCATCGATATATTCGTGCTTGAAAGCCCCCGCCATGTGCGCCCCGACAATGATCAAAATCACTATGGCGAGCAGTTCGTGCGTTTCCCTGAAAAAGTTGAATATGCCCTCATCCTTGCTGACCAGATCCGGCATTTCAAACAGCCCAAAAAAGCTGTTTGGAAAATCACCTGCCGATGACATGATCCACCCCGATAACGGCATCAAAATCATTAATGCATAAAGAGCATAATGCGCTGATTTTGAGAGCACCTTTTCAGCTTTTGAGTGTGTTTCAAGGGGCTTGGGCGGGGGTTTTGTGTAGCGGGCAATAAGCCGGAAAGCAACGAGCATTAAAACAAGAATACCGAATGATTTATGCAGGGCATATATTTCAAGCTTGGTGGGGGAAAACCCCATTTTCGTCATAAAAAAGCCGGAAGAAATCATCAAAAGGATGATGACAGCCATTGTCCAATGAAAGATTTTGGAGACACGACTGAACATATCCGGGTTTTTTGTAAAAAACAGATCGAAATAGAGTCGTTTTAATGCATCGAGCATATGTTTAAGCGCCTGGTTTTCTTAATCAATTACTGATTATTTTGATCAGAATCCCCCATGCGCACGCCCTCAACCTCGAGACGCACTTCAACATCATCGCCAACACCGGGAATGCCATATGTCATGCCAAATTCGGATCGTTTGATTGTGGTGGCGCCAGAAAAACCAGCAACGTATTTTCCGCTAAAAGGATGCACACCGGATTTATTATGCGTCACATCTAAAATAACAGGCTTAGTGACACCAAGGAGCGTCAGGTCACCTGAAATTTTTGCGGTGTTTTCACCAGTGACTTCAATGGCCGTGCTTTTAAATGTCATGGTAGGATGGTTTTCAACATCGAAGAAATCTTTGTTCTTCATGTGCGTGTCCCATTTTTCATCATCCATATCAATGCTGTCCGTATTGATCGTCACATCGATTTTGGACTTTGCGGGTTCACCGCGGTCAAATACATAATGTCCATCATAATCATGGAACTCGCCCTGAGACATCGAAAAGCCGAGGTGATTAACGAAAAACAGAATTTGCGTATGCGCCTTGTCGAATTCGTATTTTTCAATTTGGGCGAATGCTGAGCTCGAAAACCCAAGGGCCAAGATGGCAAAGCTAACCAATAAACGCATGAAAATTCTCCTTATGAATAACTGTTCAACTAACGTACAGATTGTAGACAAACACAAATGAAAAAGCACTGATAAAAGCGATAATCCAATTTAAGGTACCGTATTTCCACTTCAGGCTATCATCAAGAACAAGCTCTCTCCTGCTTTTGTGTCTCAACAAAACAAATAGGACCATTTGCCCGAGAATAAACCCTGCGACCAATCCAATAAATGCAACACCATAGACCATGCGTATATTTTCATTTAGTCTGAGAAAAAATCAAGTCAGAACATAACCTATGGCATTGCTTCCTATTCTCATATTGGCTCTTGTACAGGGCATCACTGAATTTCTGCCGATT
>CAYGQP010000089.1:0-3190 GCA_964352115.1 uncultured Micavibrio sp.
GTTTGGTATCGCAGCGACGAAGCCTAAAGATAATCTTGAACATGCCTCTTATAAAATTGGCTTTGCGGGGCAGGAAATTCCGCTGGATGAACGTGGCCGTGCATGGATTTATTTCCGTGAGTTTGATCGCAATGCCGATTATATTTCATCCCACAGTATTTTAGAGCCGGATCAGCAAGAAGCGCTTGCTAAGGATGTTCAGGGTAAAATTTTGATTTTTGGATCAACGGCGGAAGGGCTCAAAGATTTGCGAGCCACAGCGCATAACTCGTTTTTACCCGGTGTTGAAATTCACGCCAATATGGTGGAGCAGTTTATTCAGGAAGAGTATTTGTTCCGGCCTGAGAATTTTTTGATCTACGAAAATCTCTTCATTCTGGTTGTGGGTGGGGCGATGATCCTGCTGGTGCCCTTTATTAATGTTCTATGGATTGGCGTGATGTGCGCCGGGTCTCTGGCTGTGATAATCGCTGGGTCATGGGCAGGTTTTGAAGGGCAGGGGCTTTTGCTTGATCCTATATACCCCAGCCTTTCGGTTGTGCTGATTTTTATTATTTCGGTGCTTTTGACGTATTTGCGAACCGAGGCTGAGCGTAGACAGGTCCGCGACGCGTTTGGGCTTTATATCTCCCGCGACTTCATGCGGGAGCTGACGAAAAACCCGGATAAGTTGAAGCTTGGCGGTGAGATCCGCGATTTGACGGTGATGTTCACGGATATTCGTAGCTTTACCACTATTTCTGAGGGTCTCACGCCGGAAGAGCTTATTCAGCTCATGAATGATTTCCTTACACCTATGTCGGATCTGGTGATGCAAAACCGCGGGACAATCGATAAATATATGGGCGATGCGATGATGGCGTTTTGGAATGCGCCGCTGGATGACGCGGAACACGCACGTCATGCATGTATTGCCGCGCTGGGGATGCAGGCCGCGCTGGAGCCGATCAATGAAGAAGTGGCGATTAAGGCGCGTGAGATTGGCAAGGAACCGGTGTTGTTGCAGGCCGGGATCGGTATTAATTCTGGTCCTTGCGCGGTGGGGAATATGGGGTCACGCCAACGCTTTGCGTATTCTACGCTGGGCGATGCGGTGAATATTGCTTCGCGGCTGGAGGGACAAACGAAGACTTACGGCGTCGGGATTTTGATTGGTGAGGCAACCTATAAGGCCGTGCCGGATTTTGCTTGTCTTGAGATGGATTTGATTAAGGTGAAGGGAAAAAACAAGCCGGAATACATATATGTATTGCTGGGCGATGAAAAGGCTGCGTTGGATGAGGCATTTCATTCCCTGAGGATGGTTCACAATTCGATGATCGAGAAATACCGTACTGGGCGGTTTAAGGATGCACTTTTTGATGCGCAAACATGTTTAAAGGCCCAAAGCCTTAATCTTGATCACTTTTACGAAATGTATATTGAGCGGCTAAATGCGCTTATTAAAGATCCACCACCCCAAGATGAATGGGATGGTGTTTATGAGGCACAGACGAAGTAAAAGATTACCAGATTTTTATATCTCGATTGCCGGTCCGGCATCTTGATATGTTCGGGTTTGCCAATCATTAACGAACCTGGTTAGATCATTGACACCCCATATCCCGTCGCCGTTGTAATCGACGTTGATCCATTCGATTGATTGGGGCGGTATCGCAAGTGGGTTTTGGATTTGGGCAACATTAGCATTGAATAGATCAACGAAAAGAACAAGATCCGTAAGATCCTTTCTGCCGTCTCCGTTTATATCTCCGGGATTATGTGTAAATGTGATGGTGTCCACGGTGTCGGGATTAAAGCCAACATTATCAGTTATGCTTAAGTCACGGCTAATGGGTTCCTGCATGATTTGCATTGTATATGTGCCGGGTTCGGCTTGGATTTTTCCGATGCTATAGGAAGAACGCTCAAGAACAGAGTCATATTCGCCATCGGGAGTAACCGTTGCGAAAACATTGGGAAGAGAAAAGTATCCGAGGCCTGCTGATTGCGTGCTGCCGGTACCGTTTTGATCAAATACGACGAGGCGTGCATTACCATCTATAATGATGTGATCGCGCGTATTATGGATTGAATAGAAACTGCCGGGATTGTTTTGTGCCAATGCGCCTGTGCTTGTTGCGGCTATGGCTGTGACGGCGATTGCGAAACGATTATTCAACATTTTTGTTCTCCAGTTTGTTTGCCAGCGCATATAACCACATATATTTACATAATGCAAGTTTATTGTGTGGTTTTATGGGGCGGGGTTTTTATTCGGGGCAGTTTTATATTTTTGCGATGTCCTTTTTCATGAACTCAACAACGTCCAGTTCGGGCATGGGTTTGGCGAAATAAAAGCCCTGCGCCATGTCACAGCCAAGTTCCTTGAGAAGGGTCGCTTCTTTTTGGCTTTCAACGCCTTCGGCGACCACCTTCATGTTAAGGTTTTTGCCAAGTGTGATGATGGCTCTTACCAATTCTCTGGAGTTTTGGTCCTGATCCATGTCACGAACAAAGCTTTGATCGATTTTGAGGGTGTCGATCGGGAAGTAATGCAGATAGCTGAGTGAAGAATAGCCTGTTCCGAAATCGTCAATGGCGATACTCATTCCAGCCTTTTGGCACATGGCGAGGGTTTCACGCGCGTTATCGGGTTGGTCCATCAAAAGGCGCTCGGTGATTTCCAGATGCACCTGATGGGGTTGGACGTCGCTCTCGCTGATGGTGTTGTAGACGCTCTCGACGAAGTTTTCAGACGAGAAGTCTCGGCTTGAGAAATTGACGCCCATAAACAGGCTATCTTTTTGACCTGTACGGGATTCAATGCGCATCAGGGCCTTGCAGGATTCGGAAAGTGCAAAATCGCTGGCTTCCAGAATTAAATCGCTTTCTTCTATGACCGGAATAAAGACGCCGGGGGAGATAAAGCCACGGTCCTTGTGTTCCCAGCGCATCAGGGCTTCGAACCCGGAAACCTTGTTTTCCTGAAGATGGATAATGGGTTGGTAATAGAGCTGGATTTCTTTGTTTTTCAGCGCGGTTTTAAACTCATTGGCGATTTTGATGGTTTCAACAGCGTCGGTTTGGTCTGCGTAGTTGAGTTCCAAAGCTTCTGCAGGGGGCCAGTTTCTGTTTTCACCGGATATATCGGAACGCGTGAGCATGTCACGGTAACGAGTTAAAATCACCTGAATGTTCATGCGTAAAA
>CAYGQP010000089.1:3200-7242 GCA_964352115.1 uncultured Micavibrio sp.
AAATCGTCCTTCGTGATTTCAAGAAGCTCGCAGTCCTCAAGCGCTTTTACTGTGGCTGTTCGGGGGGCATTATCGACGATGGCCATTTCGCCGATCATTGTGCCGGGGCCTCGTGTTCCAACGCTCTGAATTTTACCATCAGATTTCTCCACGAGGATTTCAACGCGGCCCTTTTCTATGATGTAGGCGCTTTGTCCTTCTTCGCCTTGGCGAACAATAACCTCGCCAGCCTTGAATTCTTTTTGCTCGTGGTTTTGGATGGTGTCTAATGACATTGATTTTAAACCTGTGGTTGAACGCAGCCATAGTTGTATATGCAGCAGAAAACATGATGCTTAGCTTTTTGGACGAAATCAAGAACACAAAAATATTTTTTCTAAAGGAAAGCTTGACACAAAGCCCCAGAAGTCGTTATTGTCCGTCGCACCTGATGAAGGCTAATGATTTAAAAACTAGGACAGAATAAAATGAAAGTCGCAAACTCTCTAAAGACTCTTAAGAAAAGAGACCGCAATTGCCGCGTTATTCGCCGCAAGGGACGTGTGTATGTGATTAATAAGAAGAATCCTCGTATGAAGGCTCGTCAGGGATAAGCCTTGATCGTTCAGATCTCTCTTTTTTTACATTGTTTTGAATATCTCCACTTTTTTTACGATTCTCTGCTGGTATCCTAGCGGAATTCTGCTATATCTCTATTCAGGTTTTATCCTTCATTAATAACGATTTGGAAGTAAGCAAAGATGTTCTCCAAGCTTTTTGGATTTATGTCGGCCGATATGGCCATCGACCTGGGAACCGCAAATACACTGGTGTATGTGAAGGATCAAGGCATTGTGCTTAATGAGCCATCCGTTGTGGCGATTTCAATGAACGGTGGAAAGAAGCAGATTCTGGCTGTTGGAAATGAGGCGAAACAGATGTTGGGCCGGACGCCCGGATCAATTACTGCGACGCGGCCTTTGCGTGATGGTGTGATTGCTGATTTTGAAGTCACCGAGGCGATGATCAAGCATTTTATTCGTAAGGTGCATAACCGCAGAAGCTTTGTTTCTCCGAAAATGGTGATTTGTGTGCCGTCCGGTTCTACGGCCGTTGAGCGTCGTGCCATTCAAGAATCGGCCGAGAGTGCCGGTGCAAGTGAAGTGTATTTGATTGAGGAGCCGATGGCGGCGGCGATTGGTGCTGGCCTTCCGGTCACTGAACCGACGGGGTCTATGGTTGTTGATATTGGCGGCGGTACGACTGAGGTTGCTGTTATTTCACTGGGCGGCATTGTCTACGCGCGTTCTGTGCGCGTTGGTGGTGATAAAATGGATGAGGCGATTATTGCTTATATACGCCGTGTGCATAATTTGCTGATTGGCGAGAGCACCGCCGAGCGTATCAAGAAAGAGATTGGATCAGCATGCCCGCCAGGTGATGGTGAAGGCCGTTCGATGGAAATTCGTGGCCGCGACCTTATGAACGGTGTGCCAAAGGAAATCGTCGTTACAGAACGTCAAGTTGCAGAGGCGCTTTCTGAGCCGGTTGGCCAGATTGTTGAGGGCGTGAAGGTTGCGCTGGAGCATACGGCTCCTGAATTGGCGGCTGATATTGTCGATAAAGGTATTGTTTTGACCGGAGGTGGCGCGCTTTTGACGAATTTAGATTTTGTCTTGCGTCATGCGACAGGGCTGGCCGTTACCTTGGCCGATGATCCACTGTCTTGTGTGGCTCTTGGAACAGGACATGCATTGGAAGAGCGAAAAGCTTTACGTAATGTGTTAATCGGTTCTTATTAATTTCATACGATAATAATTCTGTATTGTTTTACGTGGGCTTTTGTCTTTAATATGAAAGCATTGCTTGCGTAACTTCGATGAATTTTTTACCTTTTTAAAGTTATGAATTTAAGGTTATGAATTTAAGGTTTTGGGATTGATCCATTGAAACGTCGCACATTTAAGAAAAGTTTCGCAAGCGCAGTGCCATTTGCTTTAACCGGTCGCCGGTTAAGTTCTATGCTGTTTATTGCTCTCTCTGTTATCGCGCTTGGATTGTCTGCGATTAGCCCTAACCAGGTTGGGTTTGTACGCACCAGTGTGATGGACGGTATTGCCCCGAGTTTGAGCGCCATTGGAATGCCCGTGCAAAAAAGTGCGGCGTTTGTGCGCGATATTTCCGGGCTTTCAGATATGCAGGAGGAAAATACGCGCCTCACGGCTGAGAATCAAAAACTCCGCAAATGGTATCATGCTGCAATGGCGCTGAAGGCTGAGAATGAATCTTTGCAAACTCTTTTGAACATTAAGCCTCAGGCAGAGGCTAAATTCGTGACGGCTCGTGTTTTAACAGATTCCGGAAATCGTTTTGTGAAAAGCCTTGTTGTTCAGGCCGGGCAGGTTGATGGTGTCCAGAAGGGGTTTGCTGCCCTGTCAGGTGATGGCGTGATTGGCCGCGTTGTAGAAACGGGGCAAAACACGGCCCGCATTCTTCTTGTGACGGATATCAACTCGCGAGTACCGATATTGATCGAGGATACAAATCAGCATGGTATCATGGCTGGTCAAAACGATGTTCATCCAATCTTAGAACACTTCCCGCCGAATTCAGAGGTTGATGACGGGGCGCGCATTGTTACATCTGGCGATGGTGGCGTTTTTCCTCCAGGTCTTCCTGTTGGCCGCGTTTTTTATGAGGATGAAATATTCAAAGTGGAATTATACGCAGATTTCTCTCGCATCACTCACGTTCAAATGATTGAACGCATTCAAAAACAAAACTTAAATGCTGAAGATCTGGATTAGAACGCTGGACCGTTCTTCCAAAACGCGCTTTAATAAATCATGGCTGCGACAACCTCAATTTTAACCTATATTCAGGATTTATTCCGCTTGGGCATTGCTTATGCTTTTGTGGGATTTATCTTTATATTGAACACAGTGGCGCTGTCTTTTCCTGTAACCGGTGACATCAAGCCGCCATTGCTGTTGATGGTTATCTATTATTGGGCGATTTACAGACCCACCTTGCTTACGCCGTGGCTGGTATTTTTGATGGGGGTTATGATGGACTTCATCGGCAACTGGCCCGTTGGTTTAACGGCTCTGATTTATGTCACTGTACATTGGTTAATAGCTGATCAAAGGCGGTTTTTAATGAGCCAATCTTTTGTGATGATCTGGGCCGGTTATGCATTTGTCAGCATTCTTGCGGCGCTGGTGCAATGGTTTGTTTACGGGCTTATTCAATGGACGTGGGTGCCATTTAGCCCTATATGGTATTCGATATTTCTAGGGTGTGCGCTTTTCCCCATCCTTTCTATTCTTTTGCACCTGACGCATAAACTACTTCCGCATAATGCGACAGATTCCGGATTGGATGACTAATATGTATGAGCAAAACGATTCAGGACGAACATTTTCTCGCCGCGCTTTTGTCATAGGCGGTTTACAAGTTGGGTTTCTTGGTATTTTGAGCGGGCGGCTGGCCTGGTTGCAGTTAGCGCAGGGTGATAAATATAAAACGCTCGCCGATCAAAACCGTATTAATGTGAAAATTCTTGCGCCATCGCGTGGCCAAATTGTTGACCGTAATGGCATTGTTTTGGCTGGAAATAAGCAAAACTTCAGGGTTCTTGTTGTTCCCGAGCAGTCTGACGACATTGAACAATCGCTCAGAAGTCTTAGTCAATATATCAAAGTGGAAGAGCATGATATCAAAGAAGTGCTCGATCAGGTCAAGACGACTCCGAAATTTGTGCCGGTTGAAATTCGGGATGATCTGAGTTGGGATGAGGTTGCGCGGATCGAAGTGAACCTGCCAGATTTGCCAGGGCTTTCAATTGATGTTGGAGATATTCGTTATTTTCCTCTAGGTCCTGCTACAGCTCATGTTATTGGATATGTAGGGTCAGTTTCAGAAGCTGAGCTGACAGGAGATCCGACGCTCAATCTACCCGGTTTTAAAATTGGTAAAACCGCGATTGAGAAAACGCACGATTCCGCAGTGCGTGGAAAAGCCGGATCAAGCTAGGTTGAGGTGAACGTTATCGGCCGAGAGG
>CAYGQP010000090.1:0-7172 GCA_964352115.1 uncultured Micavibrio sp.
ATCCAATCCAGCGCAGAGGCAGCATCGCTGAGCTCCCCTTCACCGCGATCGAATATGCCTTGCGAACGGCCAACGCCGCGGAAATTAAAGCGCAAAGTTGAGAAACCGCGAGCAACAAACGCCTGAAACATCATATAATTGATTTTGTTGTTCATTGTTCCACCAAGCTCAGGAGACGGATGGAGAACAAGAGCGAGGGGCGCGTTTTTGGTTTTGGAGTGAGAGTAGCGTCCTTCGAGACGACCCGATGGGCCGTTAAAAATAATCTCTGGCATAGTAGTCCTTTTCTAGTACATAAATTTATATTTTTATGTAAAGCACTGAAAATCTTATGTCTTCTTTAGCTTTTCTTACTTGTTGTTTTATATGATCAAGAGACGAACTGTCTAGAAAATAATCGTAAGCCATTGATTCCACTGTGGATAGAGATATATCTAAATTAACAAGGCACGCCAACAAAATTAAAGTTTATATTAATATGATCCAAATCATTTTAATACACGTAAAGGTATCATGGTTATCTATAAGGCTAAGAAACAGAGTAAAAACATGACACAACCAATTACAATCACGACACGCGGACGTTATGCCGTCATGGCCATGGTAGAGCTTGCAAAAGCAGGGACAATTGCGCCAAGACCCCTCGCAGAAATTGCGGAATATGGCGGAATTTCTTTATCATACCTTGAACAACTTATAGCGGGTTTGCGCCGGCAGGGTCTTGTAAAAAGCTATCGCGGACCCGGCGGAGGGTATGTTTTAAGTCGCGAGCCAAAAGATATTGCAATATCCGAAATTTTGATTGCGGCAGAGGACAGCACTCCCGCAAAGCGCAATCAAACGAACAATGATAAGATCAGCCATTGCGAGCACTCCAATCAGCTCTGGTCAAAAATGGGTGAGCTCCTGCATGCGACGCTTAACCGTGTTTCGTTACACGATGTATTGGATTTAAAGCTGTCCAAGCATCCACATTTTCAGAAACTATTTGAAGTCAACGCATAAACGCGCTTATATCCGCTCATGAAGAGCAATCCTGTCTATCTTGATTACAATGCCACCGCCCCCCTACGCCCAGAAGCGCGCGAGCGGATCATTGCGCTAATGAGCGCACCTCATAATGCGTCTTCTGTTCATCGCTATGGCCGTGAGGGCCGCAAGCAGGTGGAGGCCGCGCGGGATATCCTTGGCAAGCTGGTCAACACGCCCGCTGCGCAGGTGATTTTTAATTCCGGCGCAACGGAGGGGAATAATACAGTTCTCAAATACTTTGCACATACATACCCTGATGAGCGTGTTTTGATTTCCGATATCGAACACGCCTCGGTCTTTGAGGTATTGGACGGTGCTGAGCGTATTAAGGTCACGCCGAAGGGCACGCTTGACCTGGATCATCTGGAATATCTTCTATCGCAATCTCCAAAAGTATGCCTCGTATCCGTCATGATGGTGAACAATGAAACCGGCGTTATTCAACCTGTGAAGGAGATTTCCTCCATCGTACACAAACACGGCGCGTTACTGCATTGTGACGCGGTACAGGCGGCGGGGCGCATTGACATTGACATGAGCGATATGGGGATCAATTTTCTGACGCTGTCCGCGCACAAGCTCGGCGGTCCGCAAGGTGTAGGTGCACTTGCGCTGGGGCTATGCGGAATTACACCGATGCTTATTGAGGGCGGCGGACAGGAAAAAATGGCCCGCGGCGGAACCGAGAATGTGGCAGGCATTGCCGGATTTGGCGCTGCGGCGGAATTGGCGATGGACCAAAAAGCATATCAGGATCTCTGCGCACCTCTGCAGAAGGCTCTGGAGGACGGCATTCAAGGCATCTCACCCGATATTGTGATTTTTGGGCATGATACGCCGCGTGTCAGCAACACGACAATGTTTGCCGCACCGGGATTGAAATCCGAAACGCTGCTGATGAACTTTGATCTGGAGGGGGTTTGTATTTCCAACGGCTCCGCCTGTTCCAGTGGCACTGTGCAAGCGAGCCACGTCCTGAAAGCCATGGGGGCGAGTGATGTTGAGGCCGCGGGGGCGCTGCGGATCTCCATTGGATGGGCAACACAAGAAAGCGATATTGACGCGTTTCTTGAGGTGTGTGAAAGTATTTATCAACGGATGAAAAAGTAATAAAGAAAAACTAAAAATGAGCAAAATGAAAATTCCAAAATGGTGTGACTATTTAAAGCCAGTAAACGTTGCATTAACAATATTTGTAGGTTTTTTATTAATATTCTCAATTTGGACAAACTTTGATGTAATTGATGAGGAGATTTTGTTCAAAATATTCTTCACATACACTGTCGTACTTCTTGGATCACTCATTATATACAAAATATATGTGCCCTCCGAGAAGCACTTGGACTTCTTCGATAACTCGGGCCCAGATAAAAAATAATCATGCCTAAAATCACATTTCTTCGCCCGGATGGGTCATCAAAAGAGATTGAAGCGTCCGAGCACTGGTCAATTATGCAGATCGCGCAGGCTGAAGGTATTGATGAGATTGAGGGCGTGTGCGGCGGGGCCATGGCCTGCGCCACCTGTCATTGCTACGTGCATCCCGATTGGGTGGAGCGCGTAGAGGCTGAGGACAATGATAAATCCGAAGAGGAAGAGGACATGCTCGACATGGCCTTTGATGTGCGCGCGACTTCCCGCCTCGGTTGTCAAGTTAAGGTCACAAACGCTCTAGACGGCCTTGTTGTAGCCATGCCGGGCACTAAGACGGATTGGTGATTTAAGCCGCGAGATCTAACTGAGCGATTGCTTTATTCACAATACCTTCAACCTCATTGCCTTTTGGCTTTTCGCCATGCTTAAGCCCTAACTGCTCAGGTGTAACCAGACTGAGCGTTCGCGCTAAAGCACGGGCCTCTGTTAAACTATCGACGTAATGTAAAAGCTGCCTTCTTCCAGGGTGGATCAGCGTTTCATCAAACCCTTTGTTGAATTCAGCTTGCAAACCTTCTGTAACGCCATTTCCGTTTCTGATCAGAATGCGTGGCTTTATGGTGTGTCCAGGTTGCGCGACTGAAGGTGATAAATCAGCGTCCACCAAATCGCAGGCGAGATCGTAGATGCCTTTCAATGACAGTGGCTCAACAATAACTGCTCTATCTGTTTCTTCCACAAAAGTCTGTTGTGGATTAAGGTTTTCCCGTCCGTCAACCACAGGCGGTCTTGAATTCAAGTCATTCACATATTCCACAACATCAGATGGCGTATTGATTAGTTTCCAACGATCAACCAAAAGTGATTCTGGAGCCAGCCCATTTCTTACAAGGCCATTAAACGCCTCGTCCAGACCTTCATAATATCCGCCAAAGTTTAAGGCTGCGACTGGCTTCCTGATGCTGTTTGGGGCAACAATCCATTCAAGAATCTCCTGAAACGTGCCTTTTCCGCCAGGCGCTGCAAGCTCAATTTCAGTCCCATCCATGCTGTGATCAAGCCCATTTGGTACAAAGTTGTCCGTACCATGACGCATCCAAAGCATACGCTCGTGAATATCACTGGCTATAGCGTTTCTTAGGCCAAGGGCTTTTTCACCGCCTTGAAGAGACATAAGGAATTTCAAATTTACACCGATATTATTTCTTACGCCGGCCTTAGCAAAGGCAACTGGCCCGACAGTCATATACCCGTTAGGCTTTCCACCACCGTAGTTTCCACGACGAATATCTGTATCTCTGGCAACCAGATAGGCGGCTTTCGCAACATCCAATCTCATTTCTTGTGAGGTTGTACCAAAACTGGATCCCCCGTGCCAGCTTGCACCAACGGCCCATGGCTTTAGATCTTTATCATTACCGGTAACAATCGTGGTCAAAATTCTTCTCCCTTGAAATTCAAAATTTTTTATATGACAATTGTACCTATATAATGACAGCCTAATGTGCAAGAAATTATTTCAAGTTTTCTTAAGCTTCTCTAAAAAATTGCTTTTTGCGTCGTCTTTCCCTATAGTCCAGCGCGTTATGAATAGTTTAGGCATTGACAAAAGACCAGAAGACACGCGCGTGGTTGTCGCGATGTCCGGCGGCGTGGATTCTAGCGTTGCGGCGGCTTTGTTGCACGAGCAAGGCTTCGACGTCGTCGGTGTCACGCTGCAACTTTTTGATTATGGCGCGGCGGTGTCAAAATCAAAGACGTGCTGCGCAGGTCAGGATATTCACGATGCCAAACGGGTCGCCGAGGAGCGGGGCTTTCCGCATTACGTCCTGAATTACGAGAGCAATTTCCGCGAGGCCGTTATGGATGATTTCGCCGATAGCTATATGCGCGGGGAGACCCCTATTCCCTGCGTGCGGTGCAATCAGACCGTGAAGTTTCACGACTTGTTGGACGTTGCCCGTGATCTGGGCGCAGATTGCATGGCCACAGGGCATTATATTGACCGCCGTATGAACACAGAGACTGGGCAGGCCGAGCTGTATCGAGCGCATGACCATGGTAAGGACCAGAGCTATTTTCTGTTCGCCACCACTCAAGAACAGCTTGATTTTCTGCGCTTTCCGCTTGGCGGATGGAGCAAGGATGTCACCCGCGCTCATGCGGAGCGTTTGGGGCTAATGAACGCGGAAAAACCCGACTCACAGGACATCTGCTTCGTGCCACATGGCGATTACGCAAAGGTTGTGAAGCAAATGCGTCCAAACGCAGAGAACCCCGGCAACATCGTGCACATTGATGGTCGCACCATTGGCGACCACAAGGGCGTTATTCACTACACCATTGGCCAGCGCAGAGGGCTAGGCATTGGTGGCGGTGTGTCTGAAGATAATGAACCGCTATACGTCGTGCGCATTGACCCGGCCGCGAATGAGGTGGTGGTTGGCCCTAAAGAAGCCTTGGCCCGTGATGTGATTAAAGCGCAGCAATGCAACTGGCTGGTTGATGATGTGCCGCAGGACGGCCTGCCCGTTCAGCTGAAATTTCGCTCTGTTATGCAGCCCATACCGGCCCGTATTTTTGGGAATCAAAATGGCATGGTGGATATTCACCTAGACACCCCTCAGTACGGGATCTCTCCAGGACAGGCCGCCGTTTTTTATAGCGATACTGGCCGCGTTCTGGGCGGTGGATGGATTTACCGCAGCGACAACAAAGCCTTTGCAGAAGCGGCTTAGATGCAAAGTTTCTAATATGTTTTGACAGCAGCCACATTTTCCGTTTACTCTTTCTCAAAATTACAAAAAATCAAAAAAACTTATAACTTGAGTAAAGATTATATGAGCGAACAACAGGGAAATGCTCGCGAAGATTACAATAACGCCGCGAGCCAAATAAACTTCAATAATCCATATAGCGTTTTTCAATATGCGGGAAAGCATAAAGAATTAAGCAGGGAACAATTCGAGGCCGCCTATATTGAGGCACTGCGAAAATTTCCAGATACCCCATCTGTGCGGTACAGTGTTGCCTGCATGCACCTGAATTTTCTTAAACACAATATTGATGATCTTACAATGGATGAAGCTGAAAAGGTCCTTTATCATGCTGAACGACACTTCAGAGCCGCCATTTTTACTGAAAATGAGAACAACCAAAACAAACAAGCCTATCTGACAGACTACATAGAGTTCATGATATCATTGTCACAAGATAAAAAGGGATTTGCTCAAGAAAAAGCCTACGAAACGGTCATTGATGCCATTGCCATGCATATGCAACATTCAAATGCATACGAGGCAAAAGATTTGTTCACTTTAGGAGCCGTTCTTGAGGCACGGGGAGGATATGATGATCTGGCCTTTGCCGCATTCGGCCGTGCCGATGCAGAAAACCGAAAACGACCAGATCAAAAGCAAGATCCCAAAATCTCAGATCGATATAAAAATCTCTGTGAAACAACAGATCGTGAGTATCGCAAGACAGACTGGACAGCGCTCAAACAGCACATGGCTGAACGGGCAGAAATTGCTCATGACGAAGTTAGTGCGCTCACGGGCACCTCACCCCAACCATAAGACCACTCAAAATTTCTTTGACATAAAGCAAACCTCTTGTATATGGTGCGCGAACATATAAATACAGGAAATAACCATGCCGCAAACAACACACATTTCGCGCCCGCGCACCGATATCAGAAAGCCCCGCGTACATGAGCGCAAAAAAGGTGCGCCCGCCGATCGAAAAACACCAACCATTAAACAAGAATTTGATGGTGTTGACGGGTTTTTGGGATATTTGAAATATGCCATGGATCAAAATATAGATCCCCAGATCGTATTTGATCGCCTTAAACGTGCAGCGACAGAGTTTTCTGATGATGAATTATCAGATGGGCTGATTTACAGAAAGCTCGCCAATTGGGCTAGAAAGCTTGAAACACCCGAGGCCGATCTCATTGCCGAATGGGCTCTTGAACGCGCATATGAAGAGAACAATGACAATAAAGTGTTCATGGAAAAACTAGGATGTTTATTCACTGATCATGGGTGTTACGAAGATGCCGAAGAATGCTATGCCGAGATTGCTCTTATTGATGGACGTTACACCGGGCGCAATTTAAAGCGATTAGGCGTAATGTATAATGCCTGGGGTTTTGATGACCTCGCGCTTGCATGCTTTACCAAAGCAATTGATGAAGGGGCCAAATTGAGTGATACGGTTGCTCAGATCCACTGCGACACAAAAGCGCGGCTGGGCCGAGCATATGATGAGAGCATGTGGAACGATGTTCAACAACGTCTAGAGCCTATCATTGAGCAGCTTCGTCATGCGGACCTTGATCCTGTAACTGCACGAAACGTTGGGCAATATGACGATGGTCAAGTGGTCGATTGGGACGCGCTAATTCGCGAGCCAGTCTGATCTTAAAATAAAATAACCGAAACTTGTGCAGTTATTTCAGAATGTTTTCTTGACAGTAAACGGTATATTGTCATAAAAAGCACCATATTCGTCACAATTCAGGCGAACACATTGCGTACAGGAGATTAAAGCATGAGTGACAGCAAAGACAGATCGGCCGAAGGTGTTGACAAAAAAGAGGTTAAGGCGCTTAGAGACCTCATCATTGGTGCACGCGCCCTTCGTAAAGCAGGCAAGTTCGACGAAGCTCTTGATAAGCTTGCGCCGCATGAAGAAAAATGGGGAAATAGAGCATTAGGGTTTGTTCGCGAACAAGCGCTTAATCTTTTTCATGTTAAAGT
>CAYGQP010000091.1:0-7107 GCA_964352115.1 uncultured Micavibrio sp.
CCCCCCAGGACCAGCTTTCACCCCCTCCAAGAAGGTTCGCGCCAATAATTTCGCTGCGCGTGAAGGCATTGGTGGCAGTTGAACGCTCCATGGTCATGATATAATTGGAGCTCGTGTTGTTTTCAAAACCAAATGAAGGCTTATGATGGCCTACTTTAACGTCAAAAGCATCAAGGCCTGTGTATGTTAGACTGACGTCCTTAAGTGCAACGCCTTCTTCAGCAAAATCAATTTGCGTTTTGTATTTAAAGTCTTCGCCCAGATTGCCTTTAAAGCCCAGCCGCGCACGTCGCAGATTCGCATTGCTTGAGCGATCAGAGACATCATCATCAAAATGTGAAACGTCAAAATGAACGCGGCCAAAGGGTTGGAAGGAATATTTCCCATCGCTTGATTCGATTTTTGGACTTGGTTTCATTGAAATCTTCACATCACCCTGAACGCCGCCTGCTGCAGGCTGAATATTCGCCAGCGAAGCTGCAGCTTCAGCAGAAGCTTTCTTTTGGGCCGTTAATTCAGTTTCTTGACGTTTAATAATTCCATTTTGCTGCTCAACAACCTCTGAAAGGTTTTGAACCTGCGCTGCCAATTGCTGAAGCTGCGCTTGAATTTCATCCATACTCATTTTTTCGGTTGCAGAACCAATGGCTGGGTATAGCGCAATAGATGCTGTTCCAAGTAACAATAAAGATCTTCTGAACATATTATTTTTCCTCATAATGGTGTTGTTTTTTTAACAATAAAAAAGACAATATTAAGAATGATAATCACTTGCAACAATAAATGTCAGGATTATAAGCAGAATCTTTATTTATGCTCTTAAATAGATTTGTGATGCAATCAAAGCAAAAAATGAATAGCAGCACACAACCACAGGGCCGGACGGTAAATCATACCAAGTGGAGATAATAAGGCCAAAGATGAACGATAATGCAGCAATTGCGTATCCACTAAATAGTCGCTTTCCACCCTCAAGCTTCACAGTTCCTAAGGCTGGTATAATCAAACTAGCGAATACAAGATACACACCGACCAATTGAACAGACAGCGTGATGGCGATTGGGAAAATAAAATAAAATAATTTTAAGCGGTACTCCTTTAAGCCAAACCACGCACACAATAATCCGGTGTAAATCACACCCGTGATGAGTAATTGCGGCCAGTCCACCCAAAGGATTTGCCCTGCTAACATGTCTTGCATGTGTTCGCCGCCATGTGGATCATTGGCCAATAGAAGAATGACTATAGAAGCGGACAATATGAAAGCAGAACCTATCAGGGCTTCTAAATGTTTTGGTGCAATCCTCTCCAGCCAAGCGAATATACCGCCAGCGACAAGGGCAAATAGTAATGCGCAGAGAACAGACAATAAATTGTCTTCCGCTTGAAACATAACGTGCGCGAAGACAACACCTAGGGCGGCAATTTGCGCAATCGCCAGATCGATGAATATGATGCCGCGCTTCAATACTTCTTGGCCCAATGGAACATGAGTAGAGGCAACGATCAATCCGGCGATAAATGCTGGGACAAGAAGCCCCAACATTTCAGGTGATAATGTCATTATTGGGCCCTGTTCAACATGGATAGTGTTTCATCAAATAAATCCTTTAATGTATCCGCATTATCGTTACCGCCTATTGTATAAGGCAAGCGCAGAACTGGAATTTGTGTCCGCTCTGATAACCATTCTGCCGCGTCCTCATTTTCAAAAGGCGCTACTAGGATGGCCCTGACATTTTCGCCTTTTAAAGACTGCAAAAGACGCTCAAGATGGGCTGTCGTGGGCGGAAGGCCGGGCTTTGGCTCCAGTGATGCGATGATATTCATGCCTAGCCAGTCAGTGAGGTAAGCCCAGCTTTTGTGATAAACAACAACATTTTGACCCTTGAGACTGCGGCCTGCATTTTCCCACTCAATAATCGCTGCATTCCACTTTTTGTTAAATGCTGACAAATTAGTTTCATATGCCTGACCATTTTCTTGATCAATCAAAAACAAACGCTCTGTTAAAATATCTGCAACATCTAGAATATTTCTGGGGTTCAGATGAACATGCGGATTGCCTTCCGGATGAACATGCCCCATGGAGCGATCAGCATGCTCCATAACTTCCAGCTTCTGAACAAAATCTGAAGCCATCAGCCACCCGACTGTCTGTTGTTGCACATCCGGCCCACCTGCTTTTTGTAACAAGATTGGCAACCAGCCGCCTTCTAATGAGGCGCCGCTGCAAAACACCAGATCAGCCTTGCGCATAGCAGCGAGCAAACTTGGCTTTGCGCGCATGTGGTGAACATCCTGATGGGCTTTCGTTGCCACATAAACATCCACTAAATCTCCTCCAATTTCCTTAGACAGTGCGGCCCATTCAGGCGTACATGCAAAAATGTTAACTTGAGAAAAAGCGCTGGAAGGGGCTGCATAAAGCAGCCCCAGTACAGCTATAAAACGCGTAAGATATCTCATAGCTGATGCCCCTAAAATGGATGCGCACCATGAGCACCAATACTCATGATATATTGAACGACGAATTGATTATCCTCATTGCTATTGGACAATTCTTCGCGATTAAACTGCGCACGGACGCGGCTAAACTCACTGTTAGACCAATCAAGCATCGCCGATGCGGACCATGGATCATGACCACCGTCGTCTATAGCACTTCCAACCAATCCCGCCGGAACATCACCAGCATAGAGCTCACTATAACGTGCACCGACGCGCCATTGAGGATGAAACTTATAAACGCTTTGCGCATACCAGCCACTTTGATTTTCATCATAAGCAACCGTGCCAGTTCCGGCGTCCATATCATTATACGTCCCGTCTTCATTCCTATAGAAGTATTCGCCCTGCACAATCACTTCTTGGTCTTTGGCGTTCCCCGTCGGCGCATACGTTAAGCGGGCATCAACGACATACAGCCTGCTATCACCATCAAAGACAACCATGTCCTCTTTGGCGGAGCGTTCTGCACCATCCACTTGCAACGTAGAAAGCCCTAGACGCCAGCTTGTATTGTCGCCAAAGTCACCACCAACGCGACCATAGGCTGTCCACGCACCAATATCATTTCCATCTGCTGCACCAGCCGGGAAATCATTGCCCCGCAGAACACTCCCACCAAGCTCGGTATATATATCCGTAGGCAGGACCCACGATACCTGGACACCATCATCATTGAATTGCTCATCCAGGAAAACCCGGTTTGTCAGTGGGCGATCAGCAAAGTCGTCCGAGTGGCTATGATGGGAATTGAGATATCCTAATTCCTGAAAAAAGCGACCAGCTTTAACACTCAGACCGCCAGGCAAGGACGTTGATTGAACATAGACCTCTTCAACCTCAACTTTTGTTTCACTTCCCTCTTCAACAACAGCTATAGTCGCCGCGCCTTTGAACAGATTATCAACATTAGCAGAGAAATTGAGTTCCGTTTCATCAATGCTAAACCCTTCATCAGGTCGCTCAGCCTCCTCACCAACAGCAAACCCTGCGAATTCACTGTTGCCTTCAGAGAAATTATTATATTTCCCCTGCAAAATCACGCCAATTTCAGGATTAAAGCTGTTATCCGCAATGCGGCGCTTTGATGTGGCAGGAGGAAGCCGCTCGCCAGCAGCAGGTTCAATCACCGACATTTTCGCAGCGGTTTGGTTTTGTTGCGCGGAGAGTGTTTCCACCTTTTGTTCAAGCTGTTCAATCTTACTCTCGTAAGCGCTTCGCATGGCTTGAATTTCAGCTTGCAGAGCTTGAAGACTTACATCCTCCGCAGCAAAGGCTGGTGATGTGTTTAAAATAGCAACGGCACTCGCCGCTAATAGCAGTTTTTTAGACATGATTCATGTCCTTTCTTATCTATAGTTATGAATAGTATTTTTGTTTAGATAAGAAATCCGGGTGGTGCCCGCGCATGATATAGAGCGTGTTGATTGCTGGTAGGAGCCCGATTGTCGTTGTTAAGAAAAGCGCAACCAACAAATTCAGGAGTGGGTAAATCTGGATGGTATGTAACAAGGCCAAAGGACAGTGATTTTACAAGTAAACAGGTCTGGCAAGTTTCACTAACGTTTTTCTTATGGTCATCATTGTGGTCGTCATGATGATGTTCAGAATGACCGTGGCCTTTAAAATGAACAACATTATGCTGGGCTATCCCGATTTGGGCCAGCAGCATAATAAGCACAAATATTGCGGCTACGTTTTTTTTCATTTTGAACATGCCGTAGTTTAAAGAACAAACTCGCTATAAAATCAAGCCATTCATAAAAAAATCTAAAGGGCAATACCAGTAGGCCTATAGAGAAAAGTGAGTCCTAAAACTCCACCCACTGGCATTTGTAGCCAGCCGTATTTTCGTTATATTTCGCCCAAAAACTCACTTATAATAAGAGCATGAAAGAGTCGCTTCTCACCGATATTTTTTGGCATGCTGGTTTCTTCCTGGCTTTATCCGCCCTCGTCATCCCTGTCCTGCGCTATTTTAAAATTCCGATTGCGCTTGGCTATTTGCTGGCTGGAGTAGCGCTCGGACCATTCGCGCTGGGCACTTTGACGAAGCAATATCCTGCTCTGAACGTGATTAGTCTGGAAGATGCCGCGCATGTTAAAGTTCTGGCTGAGCTCGGGATCGTTCTTCTGCTCTTTGTGATCGGGCTTGAGCTAACCCCCAGGCGCTTGTGGCAAATGCGCAACCTTGTCTTTGGTCTTGGCGGTGTTCAAGTCATGGCATCCTCAGTTGTAATTGGAGGATTTGCCTATTTTTGGGGCAATAGTATTCAAGTCTCAGTACTTCTGGGCCTGAGTCTCGCCCTATCCTCAACTGCAATTGTGATTCAATGGTTACATGAACAAAAGTTGTTTGTTACTCATATGGGCCGCACGAGCTTTAGCATCTTACTGTTCCAGGATTTGGCGGTCATTCCAATACTACTGCTCCTCACCATTATGAGTACGCAGATTGATGGGCCGATTGTCCAATTTGTATCATTCTCTTTGCTGAAAATGGTTGGTACAACCCTATTCATTTATTTTGTTGGCAGGATCGCCCTCAAACCACTATTTATTTTCGCCAATCGCTACGGCGGCTCAGAAGTTTTTATGGCCCTGAGCCTGCTGGTGATTATTGTCAGTGCCTCAGTTGCCGCAATGGCTGGCTTATCGATGGCGCTGGGCGCTTTTATTGCTGGCGTTTTACTGGCTGACACGCAGTATCGCCATGAAATAGGGTCTCTCATTACACCATTTAAAAGCATGCTTCTGGGGATCTTTTTTATCTCCTTTGGCATGGGAATTGACCTGGATTACATGTTTGAAAAACCGCTATGGTTAATGGCTTCAGTCTTTGGTCTCATGGCAATCAAGGCAACAATTATCTTTGTTCTGTGTAAGCTATGGCGCCAAACCAATGCCGTTGCAACTGAAAGCGCTATCCTTTTGGCACAAGCCGGGGAATTCGGACTTCTGGTCGTCGGAAGTGCGCTAAGCGTTGGATTGATGGATGATAATGTTGGTCAGTTCATGCTGATTATGATCGGTATAACAATGATGCTGACGCCGCTTATGGCACCGCTTGCGCGGAGGGCTGGACGCTATGTTGAGGCACGCAGTGCTGACAACAATCGTGTCGCCGATGACAAAACGGTAGAACAGAAAGAAAACCATGTCGTTATTTTTGGTTATGGCCGCATAGGCCGTGGGATTGCGGATGTTTTGTGTCAGGAGGGTATTGAGATCATGGCCTTCGATAAAAGTCTAGATCACGTACAAGCGGGAAAAACAGGTGGGGTGCCGGTTTATCTTGGCGATGCTTCCAGAGCACACACACTTCTGGCGGCTAATCTTGATAAAGCATTGTGTGCTGTGATTGCTTTGGATGATATTTCGGCCACGCACCGCATCGTTGACCATATCCGCCATACAGATCCCAAGCTTCCTATAATTGTTCGCGCGCAGAGTGAAGAAGACTTAGACCAATTTGACAAAAACGAACATGTCCATACCGTCCCGGAGCATCTCCATGTAATTCTCAAAATTTCTGAAAAAATATTAGAATATTGTCATCCACTAAAAGACAGTATTACAGAAAAAAATTAACGTCTCAAAAACATATGTGACAATTGCTACAAATGCAAAAGCAAAGTCTGATGATAGCGCCAGACTACAATCTCTGACTTTCACCAACCAGTCAGCGCTTACTTTTCTCTAAATACTGATACCCTCTAGTATGAGAATATTCCCATTCTAGAGGTTATGGTATAAACAAAAGCTATGAAGCGCATATTTCAAAATTACCTCTTTTATGTGACGGCACTGATTATCTTATCACCACTCATTGCTCTTGGGTATAAAGGGGTCAGCTTAGAGAGTGATACGTTTACATTTCTCGTACAAAACGTTCTTGATGACGTCGTCATTAATTCTTTTATCATCTGTGTTTTGACGAGTATTGGCGTTTTGTTGATCGGCGTGAGTACTGCATGGATAAATGTACAGTATTCTTTTTTCGGACAACGTCTGTTGCAATGGGCGCTTTTTTTGCCTTTGGCTTTTCCGGCCTATATTCTGGCATATGTCTATACCGACTTCTTTGACGAGGCCGGACAATTTGCGCAAACCTTAAAGACGACAGACTTAGGTTTTCTTGTACCGAATTTTAGAACTGTTTGGGGCGCGTCTTTTATTTTGACATTCTGCTTATATCCCTATGTCTATCTTTTTGCACGCAATGGCTTTCTGGCAGGGGCAAAAAACCAGATAGAAAGCGCGTCGCTTTTGGGGGGCAGTAAGTGGTCACAGTTTTTTAATATTGCTTTGCCCTCCGCAAGGCCTTTCATTGTTGTTGGATTGATGCTGGTAATCATGGAAGTTTTGGCCGATTACGGGACGATGGATTACTTTGGCATTAAAGTTTTCTCAACTGTTATTTATGATTCATGGGCTGGGTATGGCGATGTGACGGCAGCAGCCAGATTATCGATACTTCTTCTTGCCTTCGTTCTAATATTTGTTTTCTTTGAAAAAAACCAGCGTGGCAAAATGAAGTTTTATACAAACAGCATCACGCCGATGAATGAGCGCCCCGCCAAAAAAGGCCATGCTTTC
>CAYGQP010000092.1:0-7094 GCA_964352115.1 uncultured Micavibrio sp.
GTTTTGCGCGATACTTTGGGCGGGCAGGATCATCAGGGTCGGGTACATTCAGTGCAGCATTTAAGATTGCTCCTGTTGATGGTCCTGTAAATATATCGACCATATCGACCATGCGGAGCCCCGTGACTTGTTCCATGTAAGCCATGAAATGAGCTGGAACCAGGCCGCGCATGCCACCGCCGTAACAGAAAAGTGAAATAAGTGTTTTTGATTTTTTTTTGGACATAAAATGAGACAGGAGCTGGTTATTTATTTAAGTTTGAGCATATCGGATTTTGTGCAGATATGAATACCTATGGCTGCACAATAATTATAGCATAAAAAAAACCGGGCCTTATCACTAAAAGTGATGGCCCGGCGAGTTGAACAGGGAGGTTTCACGTCTGGGAGACGTAGGATCTTGCGATCCCATCAACGCAATAAATGCGTCAATGGGAATGTAAGTACCTGAAGCATGTGTGAAGTTCTATTGTTTTTTTCGAATTCTAGATATGCATAGTACGCATACCAATGAATTTTTTATGGATCTTGCTGCGTTTGTTTGTGTAGCCCTAGGTGTAATTAATTGAAAATGTTGTGTTTTCAATGCTTCTAAGGAGAAAGTCACGGAAGGCAATAATGCGCTGCGAGTCTTTTCTTTCCTTTGCATAGACGAAATACATATCCACAGTGGGGCTTTCAACCCTAGGCAAGATAACCTTGAATTCATCATTTTCGGCGATGAGGTAATCGGGTAGTAATGCGATTCCAGCCCCCGTTGCGACAGATTTTTGTATCGCGTACATGGAATTCATCATCAAAATATTGTGGCTATCTTTTGTTTTTATGCCAGCCATATCAAAAATTCGATTAGGGCTTTTAAACGGTGCAGAGATATTTTCAGGAAATCCGATCAGGCAATGATTTTTTAATTCCTCAATTGAATTTGGCTCACCGTGTTTTGCAAAATATGTTCTGGATCCACAAAGATGAAAGTGAATGGTCGTCAGATGTCTTTGTATGACATCAGGCTCTGTTGGTTGCGTTAAACGAATGGCTGCATCGGCTTCACGCATGTTCAAATTCAATATTCGATCATCAAACAGAATGGTCATTTGAACTTCCGGGGCTTCTTCTCTGAGTTTCGCCAGTTTAGGGGCTAGCCATGTTGAGCCAATAAATTCAGATACTGTAATCGTAAGGGGGCCCTCGGCAAGTTTTCGAGTGTCCTGAAGCTGGCCTTTAAGGTTTGAGAGTTTTTCAAAAATATCTTTCGTAGCCTCGAAGAGAATTTCCCCCTGTTCCGTCAGAACCAGACCGCGTGCATGGCGCTGGAACAGGTTGACCTCCATGGCTTCTTCAAGTTTTGTGACTTGGCGTGAAACGGCAGATTGGCTGAGGTTGAGCATTTTTCCGGCATGAGTGAGGCTGCCCGCCTCGGCGACGGCGTGGAAAACTCTCAGCTTATCCCAATCCATTTTTTGTTACTTTCATTTGTATTTTTCTGTGTTATTCGTCCGCTCACGTATCTTAAATACGCTTCGCTTCTCATGCCTAGAAAAAAATCAGAGCAAAGTAACAAAAACGACAAAGATAGTACTCTTACTCTGCTGCCTGCGCTTCCTTGATATCGCGATCTTCGGAATGGGCAGCGAGGAAGCGATCAGCCTCTAGGGCAGCCATGCACCCCATGCCGGCGGCGGTTACGGCCTGACGATATACATGGTCAGAGACATCACCAGCTGCGTATACGCCGGGAATAGATGTGGCCGTGGAATCCGGCGCTTTTTTAATATATCCATTTTCGTCCATATCTAGCTTGCCCTTAAACAGGTCTGTTGCCGGATCATGACCGATGGCAACAAAAAAGCCGTGCACGGTGATTTCGTTCTCCTCATTGGTCTTTGCATTCTTTAGACGTAATCCCGTTACGCCCTGTTCATCGCCCAAAATTTCCTCAACAGTTGTGTCCCATATGAAGTTCATTTTTTCGTTGGCAAACAAGCGATCCTGAAGGATTTTTTCTGCGCGTAAACTGTCGCGGCGATGAATAAGTGTGACTTTTTCGCAGAAATTGGTGAGGAAGAGGGCCTCTTCGACGGCGGTGTTCCCACCGCCAACAATGGCAACTTCTTTACCGCGGAAGAAAAACCCATCACAGGTGGCGCAAGCTGAAACGCCCTTGCCTTGAAACTTCTTTTCTGAAGGAAGGCCGAGCCAGCGAGCCTTTGCGCCCGTAGCAATCACGACGGTATCACCCGTATACACCGTGCCGCCATCTCCCACGGCCTTGAACGGGCGTGATGTAAAATCAACCTCCTGAATGTAATCACTGATGAGCTTGGTTCCAACTTTTTCAGCTTGGCCGCGCATTTGCTCCATCAGCCATGGGCCTTCGATGATGTCCGCAAAGCCTGGATAGTTCTCAACCTCTGTAGTGATCATCAATTGACCGCCGGGTTCGAACCCTGTGACAAGGATAGGTTCGAGGTTTGCGCGAGCTGCGTAAATGGCTGCTGTATATCCGGCCGGGCCGGACCCAATAATTAAAACTTTGCTATGCATAATTCTTTATCTTTAATGTTTCGGTGTTCCTATTTATATAAGGCGTCGCGCTCCTTTAATCCAGCTTGTTGCAAAAATGCATGATATCTTCTCTGGATTTCTTCTGCAGCGCGCTGCGCATCATTAAGCGGCGTATATTGCCAGCGCTCTAACCGGCCCTTAAATACGCGCAATGCGCCATATTCAATGAGGTTCTCATGGAATGATTTGAGGCGAGGGCGGCCGCCCTCAAGATTCAACATGAAGACCGGCTTTCCTGTTGTACAAGCCTCAGAAATCATAGAGACGCTGTCTGCACTGACAAGAATGAAGTCAGCCCAGGCAAGCATGCCAAGATAAGGGTTTTCTCCCTTGCCATCCCAGATATATGCTCCGCTGGGCTCCAGTGTATCACGCAGGATTTTCTCATTATCAATGCCTGTTCGCCGTGATGTGGAAACCATTAGGCCCGCATCAAGAAGTTTGAGCTGGTTTGCGAGGTTTTGCATGCGGCTGGATGTGAGTTTATAAGCCTTGCTGTTTCCACCAATCATAACAGCCACGCGAGGTTTTTGAACAGATTGGAACTGAGGAAATGCTGCGCGGGCGGCTTCCAGCTTTGCTGGTGTGATTCTATTTGGTGCGGCTTGTGTGACAAAAACATTCATGCCGCGTGTCGGGTCGTGTTCTGGCAATACAACCAGATTAAAATTTGAGGGGGAGATGCGGGGATCCTGCACCTGCACTCTAAAAGTTTTGCCATTGCTCATTTTTCGGATGTAATTCGATGCGGCAATCGATTTGCGGCCGCTGGCAATCACAAGGTCGGGCCATGGAGGTTCAAGCGCAGGAGAAAATGCCCAGCCAGCCTCTAGACGCAAATATGGTGTTAATTTTTTCCATGGCATGCGCAGTTTAATTTGTTTGATTTCGGGCTTTACACCGAGCGATTCGGCGATGCCAATGCATTGGTTTTCTGTTCCGGCCATGCCTTCTGTGATAACCCAGCATGATGTCGACTTGTCGATATTCATAATTACTTTTTGTGTCTTTTTCGTTTTTAACGTTAACCATAGCTTATAGAATTATTTTTGCAAAAACACTTGCAACTTACCTTGCGCAACTTTATATCAACGGATTGTAACATTTTGAAAGTTGAATCGTTAAAATTATTCATAATGTGCAGCTTAGGGTTATAAAAGTAGCAACCAGAGAGAAATAGAAATTATGCGGCGTTCAAAACTTGATAAAATCGATCGAAAGATTCTCCGTGATCTTCAGGAAAAGGGGCGAATCACAAATGTGGAATTGGCCAAAAATGTTGGCATTTCTGCACCACCTTGTCTTCGTCGTGTTCGCGCGCTTGAGGATGCTGGATTTATCAAAAGCTATCATGCGAAGCTGGATCCTTCGGCGCTTGGTTTTACGGTGACGGTTTATGCCATGGTAAAGCTTGAAACGCAGGCTGAAAAAGATCTGACCAATTTCGAAGAAACAGTGCTTGGCAGTGATATGGTGCGTGAATGCCACATGCTGGCTGGTGATGTTGATTTCATGCTGAAAATTGTGGCCAGAGATTGGGATGATTATCAGGAATTTCTGACCAATGTTTTGACAAAGGCCGCGAATGTTAGCTCTGTTAAATCATCACTCGCCATTCGTGCACGCAAGGATTTGCCTGGTGTGCCGATTGAGGAATAGGCCGCGCTGTCTTTAGTCGATTATTTCGTTCCGTATTTTACTTCTAGAATCTCGAGCGAGCGTTTGCCCTTGGGAGAACGGAAGGTCACGCTATCGCCTTCGGACTAGACAATTAACGGACGAGAAATGCGTGCGGTCATCGAAATTTTGCCCTGATCCATGTTGGTTTCGTATTCGCCAACAATGGTCCATGTTTCTTCGGCTTCGGTTTCTTCATCTACAACAACAACGGTTGCCCCAAATTTTACGGTTGTGCCGCTCATGGAGTCCGGGTCAATGACCTTTGCCTTTGAGATTACGGCTTCCAGCTCCTGAATACGGCCCTCAATAAAGCTCTGCTGTTCACGCGCGGCATGATACTCGGCATTTTCTTTTAAATCACCATGTTCGCGGGCTGTGGCGATGGCTTCGATCACGGCTGGGCGCTCTTTGGTTTTGAGGGTGTGTAATTCTTTTTGAAGGGCCTCATACCCTTGTGTTGTAATTGGAAACGTATCCATTTTTTTGTAACTTTCGTTTTTTCTTTAAATAAAAAACAACCCGCCAATGTGCGGCGGGTTCGTTTAATCGCAATATATACTGACTCAAATGATGCCGTCAAGAATAGGCATGTTTAAGCTGCCTCGACTTTCTTTTGCTCGTCAAAATAAGCTTGCAGAGGGGCAACAGTCAGTTCGCTTGAGCTGAGGGCGCGGATCGCCTGCACAGCAGCGCCAGCGGCAGTGAGCAGCGTGTAATAGGGGATCTTATTCATCAGCGCTTGTCGCCTGATTGATGTAGAGTCCGCGACAGCTTGAGAGCTTTTTGTCGTGGTATTGATCATTAGCGCGATATCACCGTTAATAATCGCATCAACGATATGGGGTTGTCCCTCCAATACCTTGTTAATTCGCGTAACTTCAAGGCCTTTTTCCTGAAGGAATTTACATGTGCCGCCGGTTGCGATGAGTTCAAATCCAATGTCCGCTAATTCCTTGGCGATGGGAAACAGGCCCTCCTTATCGGAGTCTTTTACTGACAAGAAAACTTTGCCAGAGACAGGCAATGACGTACCCGCAGCCAGTTGAGATTTGGCAATGGCATGCGCAAGGTTGCGATCAAGCCCCATGACCTCTCCGGTAGATTTCATTTCAGGCCCAAGAAGCGGCTCAACACCCGGGAAGCGGTTGAATGGGAATACGGGTGCCTTGACGGCGGAATGATTTGGGGACATGCCCACGAGCTGGTCTTTGAAGCTAGACAGCTTTGCACCAGCCATCAGTTCCGCAGCTATTTTTACAATAGGAACGCCTGTCGCCTTGGCGACAAAAGGCGCTGTTCTTGAGGCGCGCGGATTAACTTCAATGATGTAGATATCATGTTCACCGCTGTCTTCGTTCATACGGGCGGCGAACTGAATGTTCATGAGGCCAACAACGCCTAAGGCTTTCGCGAGTTGAATGGTCTGTTTTTCAAGTTCCTTTACGGTTTTGTAGGGTAGGGAATGCGGCGGCAACACACAGGCGCTGTCGCCGGAATGAATGCCGGCCTCTTCGATGTGTTCCATAACACCGGCCACGTAGACGTCCTTGCCGTCACATATGGCATCGACGTCGATCTCAATGGCGCTTTTGAGGTAGCGATCAAGCAAAACAGGGGTGTCGCCGGAAACCTTTACGGCGGTATTGATATATTCCTCTAGTTCCGGCATGGCGTGGACAATTTGCATGGCTTGCCCGCCCAATACATAAGACGGACGAATGACGAGAGGGAAGCCAATGTTTTCAGCGATAGTTAAGGCCTCCTCGCGAGAGCGGGCCAAGCCATTTGGTGGTTGGCGGAGTTTGAGTTTTTGGAGAAGGTCTGCAAAGCGCTCGCGGTCTTCGGCGAGGTCAATGGCGTCCGGGCTGGTGCCCAGAATTGGAATTCCAGCATCCTCAAGCGCTTGTGAGAGCTTGAGCGGTGTCTGTCCACCAAGCTGGACTATAACACCCTTGACGGTGCCGCTATTCTGTTCAGCCTTGATTAATTCCAGAACATCTTCTTCGGTCAGAGGTTCAAAATAAAGACGATCAGAGGTGTCGTAATCCGTGGAGACGGTTTCCGGGTTACAATTCACCATGATGGTCTCGTATCCTGCATCGCGTAAAGAGTAGGCGGCATGTACGCAGCAATAATCGAATTCAATGCCCTGTCCGATACGGTTTGGGCCGCCACCAAGGATAATAATCTTTTCCTTGTCTGATGGTTCAATTTCGCACACGGCCTTTGAAAACCCATCACCTTCGTATGTTGAATACATGTAAGGCGTTACGGACGGAATTTCGGCTGCGCAGGTGTCTACACGTTTAAAGACAGGGTGGATATCGTGAGATTCACGTGCCTTGCGAACGGATTTTTCATCAACGTTCATGAGCGATGCCAGGCGTGAGTCTGAGAACCCCAGACGCTTTAAGCCCATCCATCCTTCTGGAGAAGTAGGGAGGCCCTTTTCACGCACGAAGTTTTCATGTTCCACGATGTTTTGGATGCGCTCCAAGAACCATGGATCATATTTACAAATGCTATTAATGGTTTCGATGTCAAACCCATGACGAAACGCTTCAGCGATATAGAGGATACGCTGCGGTGTTGGGCGGCCAAGATGAGCGCGGATCTCGTCTCTCATGGCGTCCATATCATCGTCCTCAGCGATGATGGGGAGGGGGTTAAACGGATCCAGACCTTTTTCTAGAGAGCGCATGGCTTTTTGAATGGATTCCTCAAAGTTGCGGCCAATCGCCATAGCTTCGCCAACAGATTTCATAGATGTTGTGAGGTTGCTCTCCGCCCCTTTAAATTTCTCGAACGTGAAGCGCGGGATTTTTGTGACAACGTAATCGATTGTCGGC
>CAYGQP010000093.1:0-7045 GCA_964352115.1 uncultured Micavibrio sp.
TTTCTCCGCCTCACACCAGCAGCATAACCTGCCTGACGATCATCCTTGCGCACGGCTGCATGGTCATAACTACGTTGTTGAGGTTGAGCTTCAATCAAAAAATCTTGATCAATATGGATTTGTTCGAGATTATCGTGAGCTTGATGCTCTAAAATCCTATATCGATAATAAAATTGACCATCGACACTTGAACGAGGTTCTGGGCGAGAATTGCGTGACAGCTGAACAGATCGCCAAACATTTCTATGACTGGTGTAAACCCAAATGGCCCGAAGTATCTGCAGTTCGTGTCAAAGAGACACCCAAAACAACCGCAGAATACCGGCCATGAGCGATAAAATCCGCGTTAGTGAGATCTTTGGCCCGACCATACAGGGGGAGGGGCCTGTAATAGGGCAACCAACAGTGTTTGTCAGAACCGGCGGATGTGATTATCGCTGTTCCTGGTGTGATTCCCTTCACGCCGTTGATCGTGAATTCCGTGAGTCATGGACAGCCATGACCGCAGAGGAGATTTTTGAGAAAATCCAAGCGTTATCGAGCAATAAGCCACTGCTTGTTTCGTTATCCGGCGGCAACCCCGCAATTCACGATTTAAAACCATTGATAGACCTCGGACATAGCCAAGGATACAGATTTGTACTAGAAACGCAAGGAAGCGTATCGAAAGACTGGTTTACGGATCTCGACATCCTTGTTCTTAGCCCGAAGCCACCATCAAGCGGTATGGAGACGGACTGGGGCCGCCTAAGTAATTGCATTCAAAAAATTGGTCAAAATACTGATATTGCAATGAAAATAGTTGTTTTTGATAAGTTGGATTATGAATTTGCAAAAGACATCTCTGCGCGTCACCCAAACCTACCTCTATACCTTCAGCCCGGTAATCACACACCACCGCCAGGCGATGCTAAGGATGCCGAGATTGACATGGAAGGGATTAACGCGCGCATGAGGTGGTTGGTTGAACAAGCAAATGAAGATCAATGGTTTAACGTTAGAATCCTCCCGCAGCTTCACGTGATGCTCTGGGGTAATATGAAAGGGGTATAGAAGAGATGAGCGATAATATCTATAAAGACTTAACCATGTTGGGCGGGCAGACGGATTTACCGGATGATCCGGATAAAGCAGTGCTTGAGCGTGTGCCCAACCCGAAGAAAGATATGAATTACATGGTGCGGTTTACAGCGCCGGAGTTTACATCGATTTGCCCTCTAACAAGCGCGCCTGATTATGCCTATTTAATGATTGATTACGTGCCGGGTGACTGGCTGGTGGAGAGCAAGGCGCTGAAACTTTATCTGGGTGCATTTCGTAACCATGGAGCGTTTCACGAAGATTGCACGATCTCAATCGCCAAGCGCCTTATTAAAGAGATTGAACCGCAATGGCTCCGTATAGGGGGGTATTGGTATCCGCGCGGCGGCATCCCGATTGATGTCTTTTATCAGACCGGGCCTGCGCCTGATGATGTCTGGATCCCGGATCAAAATGTTCCAAACTATAAAGGGCGCGGTTAAAATAACCGCAAAACGCTTGAATAAGATTGCGAAGCCAGGCTAAGCGCTGTAACACCTAGGCTCTGGCGCGTTTGTAAAGCAAGCAAGCTTGCCCCTTCTTTGTTCGTATCGGCAACGGTGAGATCATCCGCGCCACTAACATGACCATTTACCTTATCCTTGGTGTATTCCAAACGTGTGTCTAGAATTGATAAATCAGACGCGAGCGAGCGTGCAAAGCTCCTGACGGTTTCCTGAGCTATCCTAAGTGACTCTATGATAATATCAATGTCACCTTCATCATTGAAATCATAACCCTTGAGGCCTAAACCTTCGCTCGTGAAGTCAATGCCCTCAGTGATCAAGAAGTTTGATCGATCCGGATTGAAGTCTGTTCTTAAATCCTCATCATTTAATAAATTGATACCCTGGTAATTCGCATCAATCACGGTTTGATCGATTTGATTCAAAACATTTTCGAAATCTTCCTGCCTAAAAAGTGTTGTTGTTGTCGCATTCAGCGATTGCGCATGAGAAAAAAGCTCACTTTCATCAAGAGGGCGGTTGTAAATGGCCACATCGGAAATCCGGCCATTAAAGTTAAACCCATTCGCTCCACCGGCCTCCCCATCATGGAATTGTGCAGCATTGTTCATTCCGCCAATCCCAATACCACCTGTATGGCTTGGGAAAACCGCATCGCTGTTAATACTCAAAGCAGGAGCCATTAGAGCCCCATCTATATATCCTGCAAAAGTCTGCGCAGGCCCGTTAAACACAAACGCCACGTGATATGTTTGCCCGGCGACAATTGGCGCACTGATATCCAAATCAGCAAATCTATTTGCTCCCTCGTCATCTTCAGCTGTGACCCGTAAAAGCCCGTTATCTATATAAATTGTAAAACCGTTGGTACCGCCACCTTCTTCATACAGAATTTGCCGCCCTGCCGTGTCATCAGCGTTAAACACCAGCTCAACGGTTCTTGCAGGCGTCGTTGTTGTATTAATGAGAGAAGAATTATTGACTAAAATACGATCATTAACCCCGTCGAAGTTTACAGTGGGCCCGCCACCATTTGTATAAAGCGCAGCGGCGCCAGGTGTTGCCCCGCTATTGTAATTCGCCACAACCGGGCCAGCACCTCCAAAACCGCTATCGACAATGGGTCCACCCGTCTCATTCAAACGATAATATACATCGGGCAAATCGGCCAAAATCTGCGAACTCAGCGACGCGGGGCTCGTGTTGACCAATTCCTCCTGAATGCCAGAAACCACGCCCCCTGCGTCCAAGACCTTTTTCGCATTAATCGCAATCGATTCCCCCTGATTGAGTAGAGTTTCAATTGTATCAAGACCGATCCCTGCTTCCTCAATCGCTCGAATGTTTTGCTGAATACCGTCTAAAAGCTTTGCGTAGTCCGATGCAGTATCCCGCAAAGCCATGGAGGTAAAAAAGTTCTGTGGGTCATCAATGGCCGATTCAACCTTAAGCCCACTCGCAAGGCGCGCTGTTACAACACCGATAATCTCCTCAGTGTTGCTGACGCTACGAAGCGTGACCTTTAATGCAGAGCTCAAAATAATATTATTCGTCAAGAACAGAACCTTTACGCAAAGTTTTATGCCCACGGGCTATGTGCCCGTCAAAAAGGCTTAAAAACCCATGAGACAAGGCAATGTGCATATATTTGCAAGTCTTATGCCACTTGAGCACTTTGGTACTCGCAAAAAAGCATAAATTTGAAAGGGTTATCTATGGTTGAGGTATGCAAAATAACATCTTGCTAAAAACTTTAGCCTTGGCTAAATTCAAAAACAAAGCGATACACCCAAAAAACAGAGTTTTTATGCATATAGTATCTTTGACTTTGCTCATTATAATGGGCTTAACAAGCTCAGCCCTTGCTGATCAAAAATTAAACGTCGTCACTACATTTACCGTGATTGCAGACATTGCCCAAAACGTTGCAGGAGAAGCAGCGATTGTCCAGTCGATCACTAAGCCCGGCGCGGAAATCCATGACTATCAACCCACACCGCAGGATATCGTACGCGCACAATCTGCGGATTTAATATTATACAACGGATTAAATCTGGAGCGGTGGTTTGAACGCTTTCTAGAGGATGTTAAAAACGTGCCAAGCGTGACTGTGAGTGAAGGTGTCGAGCAAATATCAATTTACGAAGGACCTTACGACGGAAAACCAAATCCCCATGCGTGGATGTCTCCTCGTAATGCCGTGATTTACATTCAAAACATACAAGCCGCATTGTCCGAAGCCGATCCCGAAAATAGCGATGTATATAAACGCAATGCAGACCATTACATAAAAGAAATTCAAAATAAAATGAGCGATATGCAAACTGCAATCGAAAAAATCCCGCCTGATCAGCGATGGCTGGTCACAAGCGAGGGGGCGTTTAGCTATCTTGCGCGCGATTTGGGCCTGAAGGAATTATATCTCTGGCCAATTAACGCGGAGCAGCAGGGCACGCCCGGACAAATGCGTAAAGTCATTGAAAGCATCCGTACCCACAATATTCCCGTTATGTTTAGTGAAAGCACAATCTCCGATAAACCAGCTAAACAGGTGGCAGCGGAAACCGGCATCCATTATGGCGGGGTTTTATATGTGGATTCCTTATCGCGCTCAGATGGTCCTGTGCCAACCTATCTGGATTTACTGACCCGAACAACAACAACAATTGTAAACGGCTTTCAAAAGGAACACACAAACCATGGACAATGATATCC
The DNA here is from genome assembly GCA_964352115.1 of uncultured Micavibrio sp. GTDB lineage: Bacteria > Pseudomonadota > Alphaproteobacteria > Micavibrionales > Micavibrionaceae > CAYGQP01. The sequence goes on from CAYGQP010000093.1 coordinate 4,263, forward strand.
GGCTTATAAGTATTGAAAACGTGAGCTTTACCTATGCCAATGGTCAAAAAGCACTGTCCAATGTGAGCCTGAATTTGGATAAGGGCTCCATTTGTGCATTGGTCGGTGTCAATGGCTCAGGTAAATCTACGCTGTTTAAAACACTCATGAACTTCATTAAACCGCATGGGGGTCAAATTCGTTTGAAAAACATGTCCCCACATCAGGCTTTACGGCGAAACCTCGTCTCTTATGTCCCCCAGAGCGAGGACGTAGACTGGAATTTTCCAGTTCTTGTCGAGGACGTTGTGATGATGGGCCGATATGGCCATATGAATTTTTTCCGGCACGCGCGGAAAGTCGATCACGAACTCGTCAACGAAGCATTAAAGCGCGTGGATATGTCTGATTTTCGCAAACGTCAAATCGGAGAGCTCAGTGGCGGCCAGAAAAAACGTGTGTTCATCGCAAGGGCGCTTGCGCAAGGCGGGGAGATTATCCTTCTTGATGAGCCCTTTACCGGCGTGGACGTTAAAACCGAAAATTCAATTATTGAGCTTATGAAGTCGCTGCGCGCTGAAGGGAAACTGATCCTCGTTTCTACGCATAACCTCGGCAGTGTTCCTAATTTTTGTGATCAGGTGGTGTTAATTAACCGTGAAATCCTTGCCGCAGGACCGATTGAAACCACCTTCACCGAATCTAATCTGGCCTTGGCCTTTGGCGGGATGCTTCGGCATGTCCACCTCGAAGGTGCTGATTTACATGATGACGAGGACCCGCGCGGCATAATGGTCATTACAGATGACGAACGTCCGCTTGTTCTCTACGGTCAGAAGAAAGACAAGCAGATTATTAAGGGCCGCAAGCCCCCAAAAAAGAGCGAATAGTAAATGGAATTGCTTCTTGAGCCCTTTGCTTATGAATACATGACCAAGGCCATCTGGATTAGCGCACTGGTAGGGGGCACATGCGCCTTTTTGTCGTGTTATCTGATGCTTAAGGGATGGTCCTTAATGGGTGACGCGCTTGCGCATTCCGTTGTCCCTGGTGTTGCTCTTGCGTATTTACTGGCACTGCCCTTTGCCGCAGGGGCATTTATATCCGGACTGTTTGCAGCGCTCAGCATGACCATTGTCCAGCAAAAGACCAAATTAAGAGAAGATGCCGTTATCGGCCTCGTGTTTACGGCCTTTTTTGCGCTTGGGCTTTTGATTATTTCAATTTACCCAACATCAATAAACATTCGCGATATTATTCTGGGCAATGTATTAGCGTTTTCGATTGACGATGCCGGGCTGGTGGTGTTAATTTGGGTTTGGAACTTGGTCATTGTATTTCTGATGTGGCGTTATTTTAAGGCGGTTTTTTTCGATGAACACTATGCGCGCAGCTTAGCATTGCCCGTTATACCATTGAAAATACTGTTTTTTGTGCTCTTGAGCGCTGCAAGTGTCGCCGCACTCCAAACAGTTGGAGCATGTCTGGTGATTGCGGCCGTCATCACACCCGGCGCAACGGCATATTTATTAACCGATCAATTCCACCGTCTCATCATTATTGCCGTAACGATTGGCGCGGTTACAAGCGGTTTTGGGGCTTACCTCAGCTATTTCATCGATGGCGTTACGGGCGGCGTTATTGTTTGTCTGCAGACGTTATTGTTTCTGACAGCCTTTTTCTTCGCCCCCAAATACGGGGCTTTTGGGGCAAAAAAACGACATGTGGACATACTAGAGAGCGGCTCATGATGGACAGTATTTATACCGTGATCATCGAACCCTTAAGCTACGAGTTCATGCAGCGGGCATTGATCATGTCCTGCATTGTTGGCGTCGTTTGCGCTGTTTTTTCCTGTTTTTTGGTGCTGCGTGGCTGGTCGCTGATGGGGGACGCGGTGTCCCATGCTGTTCTGCCCGGGCTAATCCTCGCCTATGTTTTAAGTATTCCGCTTACGATTGGCGCCTTTGTAGCCGGTCTATTTTGTGCCATCAGCACAGGATATCTCAAGGATCACAGCCGTATTAAGGAGGATGCTGTCATGGGGATTGTTTTCTCCGGCATGTTTGCTGCCGGGCTAGTCATGCTGACAAAGATCGAGACAGATCTTCATTTAATGCATATTCTATTTGGCAATATTTTGGGCGTGAGTTGGGGCACAGTTATAGAAACAGCCGTTATTGGTGGCATTGCCTTGGCTATATTGATCGTAAAATTTCGTGATTTTGTTCTCTATTGCTTTGATCCCAGTCAGGCACAAGTCTCCGGTTTGCATGTCAGGGCGCTTCATTACGCGCTTTTGACATGCTTGGCCTTAACGATTGTTGCCTCATTAAAAGGCGCGGGAATTATTCTTGTTATCGCCATGCTCATCGCACCAGGTGCCATTTCTTTTTTGCTAACGAAACGTATCGAAATAATGGTATTTGTGGCTGTATGCGTCTCTTTAGGGTCCTGTGTGAGCGGAACCATAATAAGTTTCCATATGGATGCCGCTACCGCACCTCTAATTGTAGTCATACAATCTATAATCTTTATTTTCGTCCTGTTATTTAAAACACAACTCGCCAACACCAGAAAGGCCTTCTCATGATCAAGCTGGTTGATGCCAAAACACAGGCCCAATGGTTTTCGAAAGTTCGGGAGGCTCACCAGACTGAGACAAAGGAAGATTACGTCGAGCTGATTGCGGATTTGATTGCTGTAAACGGAGAGGCGCGCCAGGTTGATTTGTCCGAACGTTTTGGCGTTTCTCATGCGACCGTAAGCAAGATCCTGTCCCGCCGTAAGGATGAGGGGTACAT
>CAYGQP010000094.1:0-6960 GCA_964352115.1 uncultured Micavibrio sp.
AAACAGGCGAGAACTGGTCAAACATCAAAAAACTTTTGATGATGTTCACATGCGTGATCTGTTTGCGAAAGACCCGGAGCGTGCTCACAAAATGTCGTTGACATTGGATGGGTTTCACCTCGATTTCAGTAAGAACATCATCACTGAGGACACAGTCCAGCATCTGATAGACCTCGCAGAAAAGGCTGATCTCCCGGAAAAAACAGAAGCTTTGTTTCAAGGGGAGCACGTTAACGTATCCGAGGACAGACCTGCGCTGCACGCCGCTTTGCGCGGCTCTATCTTCAACCTCCAAATTAATGGAGAAGATGTTTCCACATATATCGACGACACAAAGTCACGGATGCGCGCGCTATCAGAAAAAATCCGCAACGATCCAAACATTACGGACATCATCAGTATTGGTATTGGTGGTTCTGACCTCGGTCCGCACATGGCTTGCCGCGCTCTGGCTCCCTTTGCTGACGGGCCAAACATTCACTTTGTGTCAAACATTGATGGGGCCGCATGCAACAACTTAATGCGCTCCCTCTCTCCTCAAAACACTATGATCATCATTGCCTCCAAGACCTTTACCACACTGGAGACAATGACGAATGCGCAAACCCTTTTGAACTGGCTCACCGGGCTTGTGGGACCACAAGCACTGGATAACCAGGTTATTGCGATCACAATGAACGAACAAGCCGCCTTTCAGATGGGAATTTCCTCTGAACATATCCTGCCCCTTCGTGGATGGATTGGCGGGCGCTACTCCGTCTGGTCTGCCATTGGCCTGACCATTGCCATTGCCCTTGGGTTTGATCGGTTCAATGAATTTTTGCGCGGCGCTCATGCGATGGATCAACACTTCCGCCACACAACTGACTACAGCAAGAATATCCCTGTGATCATGGCCCTGCTCTCCATTTGGTATCGTAATTTTTGGGGATTTGGCGCCCACGTTATCTTGCCTTATGCGCAGCATCTCCAGCATTTACCGGGATACCTGCAACAACTTGATATGGAGTCAAATGGTAAATCCGTAAATTTAGCGGGTCAAAAAGTCCCATATGAAACTGCCCCAATCATTTTCGGCGCACCTGGAACAAACAGCCAGCATGCCTTCGTTCAAGCCCTGCATCAGGGCACAGACACAATCCCCGCAGACTTCATTATCGTCGCATTCCCAGAACATAGCCTCATCGACCACCACAAAAGCCTTCTGGCTAATGCTTTGGCACAATCACAAGCGCTTATGCAGGGCCGCCATTCTGATGAAGGCCACAAGGATTTTCCTGGAAACAGACCAAGCTCAACCATTATATTGGATCGTCTGGACGCCTATCATCTTGGCATGTTACTGGCGGCCTACGAGCACAAAACATTTGTCCAAGGCGCAATTTGGCATATCAATAGCTTTGATCAATGGGGTGTTGATTTGGGTAAAACGCTCGCACAAAACATCACATTAGCCCTAAAAAACAACACAATAGACGAGAGCGAGCTCGATAGCTCAACCGCAAAACTTCTTCATTATCTCAAGCGAAAAATTTAACCATTCCGCATAAATATTCATACAATTTTAGCGTATTGTAACGTAGAATACCCTATATGGCTTCTGACTCTCAAAACTTACCTAGTCGCTCTACCCCCCCGCAAAACAGCGGTTTTACGTCCACGCAAAAAAGAATTCCCGATCCAAATGAACTACAGCGCATCTCTCAGGAGGAGCTCAACGAGATCATCGCAAAACACGCTATGTATTTACGCGGACAATCAGGCGGTGCGCGGGCAATTATACAGTTTCGCGACATCTCACAAGCGAATTTACGTGCAGTCGATTTATCGCAGGCCGATTTTACAGGATCAATGTTCATTGAAACAGATCTCTCAAACAGTGTCTTTGTGGGCGCCAGTTTCTTTGCATGTGATCTAAGGAACGCCAATTTATTTGAAGCCAACCTCTCGCGCGCCGACCTAAGGGGGGCTTACATTGCGGGCGCAGATTTAACGCGCGCCAATTTGAATGAAGCTGACTTGCGCACGGGCAAAATCATGAAACGCGCTGAAAACGGTAGCATCGAAGATCGGAAATATTCAGGCAGCAAAGGCCCAGTCACCGTTTTAGCGGGTGCAAATATGCTGGAAACAAATATGGTGAAGGTAAACGCCTCCGAAGCTGACTTCACTGATGCTAATCTATGCGGCGCAAACCTGACACAAGCCGATATACAAAGCGCCTGTTTTGAATCTGCAAACCTTACCGACGGTGATTTATCCGGCGCAAACCTAAGCAAAACATCTTTCAAATCATCAATCATTGCCGGAACGCTCATGGCTGAATCCGGCTACAGAGACATGGACCTCTCCGGAGCCCGCTATGAACGCGATATGGGCGACAAACTTGAATCATTGGGCAAAAGCCTGCCGGAGTTACTCAAGGATCACACAAAGTGGGTTGCGTCAAAAGGTGAGACAGGCATCCAGCTCGACCTTAGTGACTATGATATGCGAGACGTTTTGGATCTGAAAAAAATTCCGCTCACGGCCATACGTTGTATTGGCGGCAACTTTTTGCATCAGGATCTTCGTAGAGCAGAGCTTCAAAGCGCTCAATTTGATAAATCGGATTTCAGCGATTGCAATATGTGGGAAGCAGATCTGCGCGGTTCATCATTCAAATACGCCAGGTTCTGCCGCGCCAACCTCAAGGGCGCGATGCTATGCCCCCTGGAGTTTCAAAATCCGGACGGTACAACACGTCTGCAGCGTGCTGATATGAGCGGCGCAAATCTGCGCTACGTGAACTTCACAGACGCTGATCTCCGTCATGTGATTTTCATGGGCGTTGATCTGACCTCAGCCGTAATTCGCAATTGCGATATGCGCGGCGCAGACCTCACCGGGGCTATTCTTCAAGGAGCCATTTTGGAAAATGTGAATCTCGAAGGCGCCATCATTGATCTGAAGATGGTTTAACGCCTACACTTTGATTCATGAGAATCAGACACCTTCCTGAAACATTGATCAACCAGATCGCCGCGGGCGAGGTTATTGAACGACCAGCAGCCGCTGTTAAGGAATTGGTTGAAAACGCACTGGATGCCGGATCAACAGCGATTGACGTGATCATTGAGGATGGCGGCAAATCCCTGATCATCGTTCGTGACAACGGCCACGGCATGAACGCCACCGACCTGGAGGCCGCTCTGCACCGCCATGCAACATCAAAGCTGCCCGACGATGACTTGCTTAACATCCAGCACATGGGGTTTCGTGGGGAAGCCCTGCCCTCAATTGGGGCCGTGTCACGTCTTAAAATCTCAACCCGTGATCAGGGCAAGGACGCTTGGGAAATTATTGTTGAAGGCGGAAAAAAGTCAGCCGTCACTCCATCCGCACACCCTAAAGGGACTCAAGTTGAGATTCGCGATCTATTTTACGCCACCCCGGCCCGCCTGAAATTCATGAAAAGCGAACGTGCCGAATATATGGCGGTTAAGGATATACTGACACGGCTCTCCATGGGGTTTCCACATGTCAGCTTCAAACTTACCCATAATGGCAAGGACATGATGAACCATCGCGCCGTTTTGGATTCCCAAAGCCGCCTGGCAACAATTCTGGGCAAAGAATTCGGCGAAAACGCCATGCAAATCGAAGCTGAGCGAGAACACATAAGCCTCACTGGATTCGCAAGCCTTCCCACACTTCACAGGGGCACGGCGCAGTATCAATACCTGTTCGTGAATGGACGTCCCGTTCAGGACAAGTTGCTGAAGGGCTGTATTCGTGGCGCTTATGCTGATGTTCTGGCCCGCGATCGTCACCCGATCGTTGCGCTGTTTCTTGATGTCCCCTCAACGCACGTTGACATGAACGTCCATCCCGCAAAAACCGAAGTGCGATTCCGCGATCCGGGCATTGTCCGCGGGCTCATTGTTTCTGCTCTTAAAAACGCCCTTATGGAAGGCGGGTTTCGCAGCTCCAATCACGTGTCACAAGGCGCTCTTGGAAAGCTATCACCATCGAATTTCTCAAGCCCGGCCATGCCCTACCGATCGCCCTCAAATTACAGCGGATCATATGCCGCCCCATCACATTACGGGAATTTGGCCGAAGCGGCTCAGCCTCATGCACAGATGGATTGGGGCGCAGACATCGCCCCCTCGGCTCGCTCAGAAGCGCAGCCAGAATTTGCGCGCGCACCGGAAACGCAAACCTTCCCGCTCGGCGCAGCGCGTGCACAAATTCATGAAAATTACATCGTTGCCCAAACAAAGGATGGCATGGTTGTCGTCGATCAACACGCGGCGCATGAACGGCTGGTCTATGAAAAGTTCAAGGCCCAAACCGCCGAACGCGGCATTGAAAAACAAGGCCTGCTGACCCCTGAAATCATCCAGCTTGAGGATGTGCAGGCCGAACGCCTGCTCGCGCACTGCGAAACCCTTTCAAAACTGGGGCTAGACCTCGAACCCTTCGGCTCAGGCGCCATCGCAGTTCAAACTATACCGGCACTGCTTGGTGGACGATGCGATGTGCAGCGCCTAATCTTAGATCTGATTGATGAACTGGATGAGCGCGATGACGTTCAGGGTCTGGAGGAACGGATAAACCACATCCTGTCCACCATGGCCTGCCACGGCTCGGTTCGCTCTGGGCGTCGCATGAACGCTGATGAAATGAATGCACTGCTGAGACAAATGGAAGAAACGCCCCTATCGGGTCAATGTAACCATGGACGCCCGACCTATGTTGAACTAAAATTGCACGACATTGAAAAACTCTTTGGACGCAAATAATGACCAACGATAATACGACACAGCCCACAGACCCAAGCCCGCAAAAAAAGACAATCATGAATGTTTATGGCGCATTTGCAGCCGTATTGGTCATGTCGCTTATTCCACATCCAATCATGGCTTTGTTCGCATTTGCGCTGGGAATCGGTGTCTTACTGGCGGCCTATAATCTGCGCAACAAAGCGGAACCAGAGGATCTGATTGAAAACCACATGACGTATATCATCCGCACCATCTGGATCGGATCATTATTTATGCTGATCACCACAATCGTGGCCAGCATCTATGTCTTTACAAACCTTGATTATTCTTCGCTAGACGTTTGCGCACAAGCTCTAGCTGGTGGCGGCGCTGATCTTAGTGACCCGATGACCGCTATGGCGGCCTTTCAAAGTTGTCAGGAAGACTACCTGTCAGATAATTCAACACTCTTTATGAATGGAGTGGTCATCGCCGGTCTGCCGATTTTATTGTACTTCGGCGTGCGGTTTTTCAAGGGACTTCGCCGGGCATCATACGCTTATCGGATTGCCAACCCCAAAAGCTGGTTCTAATCGAGCAAAGAGAGATATTTCTCCGCGGCCTTTAAATCTGCCAAGGCAGACTGATCCTTTTTTTCCTGCGCTGGGTCCTGTCCATGCAAAGCCTCGTTATAGATTTCAGCCTTGTACTGTTCCTCAACCCGGATCGCTGAAAATGCCTGATCTGCGTTTATTTTCCTCTCAGAAAAAGCCACACCAAGAACCAATGACCCACAAATAGACACCACCAATTGCAAAACCGTAAAACGATCATGGTCAAGGGCATCAATATAAGACCTTACAGAGTCATGCGCAGCCTGCGCCTGCGTTAACGCTCTCAAACCCGTTGTCGTTTCCAACCCGCAATCAAACTGTTCCTCAAACCATGAAACATGAGGGTTCCATGCGTCTTTTTGACGCTGGGCCAGCTCTTGAGGCTCATCCACGCGGTAAAAGACAAGATCGGTATTGAAATATTTCATGATCATCTCGCTCATCACAGTGCGCTCTGTCGAAACACGATCAATCTTTGTATTAAGAATTTGCGTCAGTGGCATCAAATCAGGGACAATAAGCTCAGCCTGCGCCGCCCATTCCTCCATAACAGCATGCGCAAGGGACTCAGTGGACGCAACCAGCGTGCGCTGCCTTGACGGCGCCTTTATGTCCTTGCCATCTAGTAAAATTGCCCATCCATCAGGCTTTTGCGAAACACTGACCAGCTTGTAAAACCGTTTCATTACTCGTTTAGACCACCAGCTTGAGGTTCAATACTTTCTGGCGTTTCGGCCTCTGCAGGACGCTCGTATCCCTCTATGAATTTTGCACATGGGTGGTTTTCTGTGCGCCCTAAATCCGTCATGCTAATCGCCAACGCCGCTGGGTTAACAGCGCTCAGCAACAAGCCGCCAACCTTTGCGCCCAAATCAACAACACTTGGTTTGATGCTTGGGCCGCCCAGAGATCCGCTGACGATAACACCTGGCGCGATATCAACCAACGCAACGTCTTTTGATTGTGGCTTGAGCTTCATGTTCAGTTTATCCTCAGCGATATTGTATTTCCCATCGCCCACAACTGTAACGCGCTTCGTATCCAAAAATACATTTTCAGATTCTGCAATGCCCTCATCAATATCGAATTGCACCACGCCGCAATTCAGCCGTGTTTCAGATTCTGGATCAATCGAGGGAATCAGGGCATTCACAAGGCCACCGCCCCATAAGTTCAAAGCCTTTGTTTTCATCTGACCGCTCTGAGCAAGAATTTCGAATCGGCCCTTTAAGGACTTCAAAAGCGCCTCCTCGCCAACACCCTCGCCGACAAGGTCAAGGCTGATATCCGCAAATCCTGAGGCTGATACATCACTATTTAGACTAGACTGTAACTTTGCGTAATCCAGCTTTGATACTTTCAAATCGGTTTTTAAGATCGCCAGAGGCTTAGATGCGTCTAAATCCATATTAAATGTCACCCGGCCCCCACTAAGGTCGCCTTTCAAATTATTAGCCTTGAGGTGACCATTGATCATCGTCAACGGCCCCTTCAATGATGCAAGGCTTAGATCCTCCGTCGCGAATTCCTCTATATCCAGGCTAACATCAATATCCATAAACGACAGATCAATCGGCTCAACATCCATTGATACCTGG
>CAYGQP010000095.1:0-4873 GCA_964352115.1 uncultured Micavibrio sp.
GTCCATTGAACGTGTCATTGACACAGATGATTTGGCGCAGTCGGAAAAACCGGGCGAGGTTGGGCGGAATGCCGTGGCCGAAGTCACGCTTCGTGCGCGAAGTTTGCTGCCGATCGATCCATATACGGATAATTTTAAAATGGGCCGTTTGGTGGTCTATGATAACTATGACATTGCTGGCGGCGGTACGATTAACATGGAGGGCTACCCTGATCAGCGCTCCACGAGCAAGCCAAAATCCGAAAATATTTATAAGGTTGATCACCTTTTGACGGCGGAGGCCAGAGCGCAGAATAAAGGTCATATTGGCGGCGTGTTCTGGTTTACAGGTTTGTCCGGCGCCGGTAAATCGACAACGGCTATGGCAGTTGAAAAGGCGCTGGCCGAAAAGGGCTTTCATACATATGTTTTGGACGGGGATAATGTCCGTCATGGGCTGAATGTCGATCTGGGCTTTTCGCCAAAGGACCGGGCAGAGAATATTCGCCGGGTTGGTGAAGTCGCAGGGTTGATGGCCGATGCGGGGCTTGTTGTTATCACGGCCTTTATTTCGCCCTATCAGGCTGACCGTGAAAAGGCACGCGCCGCATCTCCCGAGCATTTTCATGAGATTTATGTTGAGGCGGATTTGGCAACCTGTGAAGAGCGTGATCCCAAGGGGTTATATAAGAAAGCGCGCATGGGACAAATTTCAGACTTTACGGGCATTAACTCGCCATATGAGCATCCATCAAATCCTGATTTGGTCGTAAATACGCAAAATAATGACATTGATACATGTGTACAGCAGGTTGTTAAGTACATCGAAGATCACATTAAAATTGATGGTGTTGATTTGGCTAATCAAAACAAGAAGGAAAAAGCGATTGCCGTCTAATGAAAAACTTTTAAACAATCTTGGTGCCTTATGTAATATGGTGCGCCGTATTGCTGTTGATGCCGGTCAGATCGTATTGAAATATTATGATGATCTTGATTCTTCGCAAATTGAAGCCAAGGCAGATGGCTCTCCTGTGTCACTGGCTGACCGGGAAGCCGAGGCGTTTATCCAGCTTGGGCTTGAACAGATTCTGCCCGGTGTCCCTGTTGTTGGTGAAGAAGCAGCAGAACTAGGAAAACTGCCTGATTTAAAGGGCGAGAACTATTTTTGGTTGGTTGATGCGCTTGACGGCACGAGGGAATTTATTTCCGGCGGTGACGATTTTACGGTCAACATTGCCCTTGTTCATAAAGGTGTTCCTATTATGGGCGTCGTATTTGTTCCCGCGACGGGCATTTTGTATGCTGGCCATGGACCAGGAACGGCAATCCGGTGGAATGAAGAAACCGGTAAAGATAAACATATTTCTGTACGGACAAGCCCCGCAGAGGGGTTAACGGCGGTTGCAAGCGTGCGGCATGGGGATAAGGACCGCATGGAAAAATTTCTTGATGGCTTTAAAGTGAGTAAAGTCGTGAAACGCGGAAGCTCCCTTAAGATATGCGTGATTGCAGAAGGCAAGGCAGATATTTATCCGCGTTTGGGTCCTACTTGTGAATGGGATACGGCGGCTGGCCATGCGGTTTTATTGTCTGCTGGCGGCGTGCTTACATGTTTATCGGGAAATGAGCTGTCATATGGTGGGGCTAACCCAAAGTTCCTGAATCCAGAATTTGTTGCATGTTCATTCCCGTGGTACGAGGAAATTGCAGCTTAGTGCTCAGGTCTTGGGTTTTTAGAGCATTTGGAGCTTTGCGATTATGCGGCCAATAATCTCGACGTCATTCTCTAGTAAGATTTGTGGTTGAAATCCCTGTTTAGTCGCTGAGATTTTGATTTTTGGCGGTTTGGATTTTGGGATGAACTCACAGAGTCTGATCATGTACCCGAATCCGTCGAACAAAACAAATGCCCCTGGGGGAGAGGGGTGTTGATCTGTGAGGTCTACCAAGACACTCTCGCCTTGCTTAAAATCCGGCTCCATGTTGGTTTCTTTGACTTCGAATATTTTGATTTGATTTGAGGGCGCTTTTGTTCTTTTGTTTAAAATATTGGCCGGGATTACCCATTCAGAATTTTGTACAGGGTTTGAAATTTCATTTAAGCTTGTTTGATGTTCAAGATTTTCAAGCGTGTAAGAGGATTGATAGTATTCTGTGTTGACGTTGTTTTGAGAATTCAAGCCAAAATACTCTCTCATCATGACGTATTCCTGCGCTTTAATTTGACGCGTACCCTTGAGAATCTTGCTTATAGCAGGCGGCTCAAGGCCGAGTTTTTGCGCCAGCCCAGCTTTAGATTTTTTTGGATGTTTTTCAAATTGATTGTTAAGCCACACTGAATCCATAGATTTGCAGTATGTCATGCATCCTTAAATAAAATAAATTTCTTTTTTGGAAACATGGGGTATTGACAATTTCTATAAAAGAAACAAAAATCACAACCATGGATTGATTTTCTTTTTTGGGAGGTATGGTGTCATCAAAAGGCATAAAAACACAGGGTAAGTCAGAGGCTACGGAAATAGGATCAAACCTGCGCTGGATCCGTTTATGGCATGGCTATTCTCAGCAAGACCTTGCTGATTTTCTTTGCATTACGCCGCAGCAAATACAGAAATATGAAACAGGCGAAAATAGATTGCCAATAGAGAAACTTTTCAGGTTGAAGACATTTTTTCAGATTTCCTTTGAAGCGTTTTTTTGTGGGCTTTCGTTAGAAAAGGAGAACCATGCTGACATACATATGCGTTACCCTTCTGTTTCAATGTATAAAAAGCTGAGTAAAGTTAAAGATCCGGCCATGCAAAAGAAAATCGAAAAGATTATTGATGTACTCTCAGCATAAGGGCATGTCGTTTTCCGTTTATCCGATGGCTTGCATCGCTGATGAATCTGCCGTATTCAAATGTCATGCGTTTTGAGCTTCCGAAATGGTATGATTTACATGTTCACTTCCGACAGGATGAGCTTATTGCCCCGTTGATTGCGGATCATCTTGCTATGGGGTGCGCGGGCGTTTTGGCGATGCCAAATACCAAGCCGCCCGTGGCGAAGGTCCATGAACGCGATGATTTGCCGTATTGGAGCATTGAGCATTATCTAGAGACCTTAATGGAACATGGCGGGGATGCGTTTGATGATATCATCGTGCCGTTGTACATCACAAAGGATACAACTCCGCAAATGATTGAGGCGGGCGCTAAATCCGGATTGCTTCGCGCTGTAAAGTATTATCCGCCCCACGGTACGACGGGCGCAGATTTTGGCGCGCCGCTGGAAACTTACATTGAAAGCGATGTGTTTAAAGCGTTAGAGGAGCATGATGTTAACCTCTGTATTCATGGGGAAATGCATGGTCTCGTGCCGGAGGTTTATTTTGATCGCCAGCAAAATGCAGAAGAAATTTTTTATGCTCAATCTATGCCGCGTTTGGTTGATAAGTTTCCAAACCTGCGAATCGTGGGCGAGCATTTAACAACGAAGGTTGGCGTAGAATTCATTCAATCTGCTCCGGATCACGTGAGCGCAAGCGTTACGCCTCAGCATTTGCTGTATACAGTTGGGCATTTGCTTAAGGGGCTTCATTACCATCTGTATTGTTTGCCGCTTTTGAAATACGAAGAGGACCGTGGAGCGCTGAGGGATGCGGTGACGAGTTCAAGTAACACGAAGTTTTTTGCCGGTACCGACAGCGCACCGCATACGGATAAAATGACGGCATGCGGTTGCGCCGCCGGGTGTTACACGGGCGGGATTGCCCCGCAATTATATGCGAGCGCGTTTGAGGAAGCGGGCGTTGATTTATCAACCGAGGGCGGTCAGGCCGTGTTTAAGGCTTTCCTGTGTTCGAATGGTCCGCGTCATTACGGTCTTCCGGTTTCGACCACGACATTCACGCTGGAAAAAGCACCGCAAACGCTTAAGCCCTTGCGTGTTGGCAATAAAGAAATCGTCCCGTTGCCGGTTGGTCTGAACGATGGGAAAACGGCCGAGATCAATTGGCGTATCGTTTCGTAGGTTTGCTGCGAATACTCTTTCGTAAGATTAATTGTTATGAGGATCAGGAGTCGTGAAGCAAACCCCAATAAACATCACAATATACAAGTGGGCCGGACAGTGGGGCCCGTTTAAAGTTAAAATCCCATGCGGTGAATGCGCGTTAACGGCTGATATTGTTACAGATGTGGTCAAAACGGATATTGGCAATATAGAGGTTCAGATTGACACGTATGATTGGCTTTCGCATTGGTGGAAGCCCCTTCCGGCAGGTGGCTGGCATGCGCCAATCGTTATGGTTGAGGGGAGGATTGTTTCGCAAGGCGTTGCGCTTAATCGTGGCGTGCTGCTTGAGGCCATTGTTACAGAGCATGCGAAGCGTTCAGAGATATCTGGCCATCACGTGTTTGGTAAGGATAACTGTGGGTATTGCACGCGCGCGAAGCAGTTTTTGGATGATCAGGGCATTGACTATGCTTATCATGATGTCGTGAAGGAGCCCGCGTCTTTGTATGAAATGTTGGCCCGTGTAAAGCCCATTGTGGGCCCAAAAAAGCCGATTACGACACCGCAAATTTGGCTTGATGGGCAATATGTGGGGGGTGCGGAAGACCTGGAAAAACACTTCGTCGCCTTATAAGCCTTTGCAGTATTGTTTTTTCGGCGCAGGCTGTCTATGGTTGCACGTTATTTTTGCTCAATGCCGTGCATCAATAATTTGAGTTTTGATCATGATGAAAGAAAATATAGCCCAGAAGCCTGCCGCAGATTTGCTGCCTACCCCCACGGATACGGCCGGGTTTGCGAAGCGCATTGCTGATTTTGACACATTGCCCGAGGCGATGGATTATGCTGCGCAGGGGCTCACGGGAATCAATTTTTACACCTCGCGCGG
>CAYGQP010000095.1:4883-5664 GCA_964352115.1 uncultured Micavibrio sp.
TCTTGAAACGGTTCATCCTTATGCGGTGATTAAGACGGATGCGCAAAGGCTTGCAGCGCATCTTCTGTCCTTTAACCTGCCGCGCCACAGCCGTATTGGTATTATCGCCGATATGACCATTGATTTTGTGACAGCGTTTTTTGCCTGCCAATATGCCGGGCTTTTGGCCGTGCCATTGCCTGTTGTTACGGGGCTGGGTGGTCGTCAAGGGTATGAGGAGCAGTTACAGCGTGTGATTTCAACGGCCAATGCGCGTGTGATTTTGGGCGATGTGAAGTTTCAGGATAGTCTGAAAAATGCGTGCAAGGATCTTGATGTCTTGTTCATCGGTGATCATGATGCCTTGCTGGCGCAGCCTCAATCGGACGAAGAGCTTGAGCCATTGCGCGCCGATGAGCCCAGCCATATTCAATATTCATCCGGCAGCACACGTAATCCGCTGGGGATTATTATTTCACAAGAGGCCTTTGCCGCAAATGCTCGTGATATTTCCCAGCACGGTTTGAAAATCGGTGCTGGTGATCGGGTGGCTTCGTGGCTGCCATTTTATCATGATATGGGGCTGATCGGGTTTTTGTTGGTGCCCATTGTCACTCAAATGTCGATTGATTATTTGCATACCGATAGTTTTGCGCGCCGTCCGCTAAAGTGGCTGGAGATGATTTCGCAGAATCGCGGAACAATCGCTTTTAGTCCGACATTTGGGTATGAGATCTGCACACGCCGTGCGGCGGGCAAGAATGATCTGGATCTGGATTTATCAAGCTGGCGATCAGCTGGA
>CAYGQP010000095.1:5674-6860 GCA_964352115.1 uncultured Micavibrio sp.
CTGGAATTGGCGGCGAGATGGTCAATCCCGAAACGATGGCGGTGTTTTCAGAAGCCTTTGGGCAATATGGATTCCGCAAGCAGGCGTTTGTGCCCAGCTACGGTTTGGCGGAAATGACTCTGGCTTTTAGTTTTACGCCGCCGGATACGGGCGTTATTGTTGATTCTATTGATAAGCATTCGCTGGTTGAGGAGCATAAGGCTGTTCCCGCGAATGGTCTTGATGATGCGCGAGATTTTGCCTCCTGCGGTTTTCCGATGCCGGGATATGATGTAGAGGTTCGCGATGAGGGCGGGGCCGTGTTGCAAGACCGTGATGTGGGGTTTGTGTTTATTGCTGGTCCTGCGCTGATGGGGGGGTATTTTGAAAATCCTGAAGCGACGAATGAAGTGATGAACGGCGATGGTTGGTTGAACACGGGTGATATGGGGTACATGATGGACGGGCAGTTGGTTATCACTGGTCGTCAAAAGGATTTGATCATCGTCAATGGTCGTAATATCTGGCCGCAGGATCTGGAGTGGCATGTTGAAGAAAAGGTCGAGATGATCAGGCCGCGTGACACGGCAGCCTTTGCGATTGATGATGAAGCATCTGGTCAGGAAAAGGCCTGCATGCTCGTTCAGTGCCGTAGCCGCAACGCAGAGGTGCAAGAAGAGCTGCGCCGTGAGGTGAAGTCCGTTATCCAGAAAACAGCCAGTATTGATTGTCAGATTGTTCTGGTTCCACCGGGGTCTTTGCCGTTTACAACATCAGGAAAGCTCAGTCGTGCGAAGGCTAAGAAGAATTTCCAAAGTGGTCAGATCCAGCCCATCTCAGCAGAGTCTTAGAATATCATGAAGATTGCATTAACCGGCGCGTCGGGCTTTGTGGGGAAGACCCTCACGAAGGCGTTATTGGTTGAGGGGTATGAGCTTCGGGTTTTATATCACAACACATCGCCGCTGGATGACCCTAAAATCACCGCGATTAAGGGTGGGTTGTCTGATGAGGCTGCTTTGGTTGAGTTGGTTCAGGGCGCGGATGTTGTAATCCATTGCGCCGCGCTGGTGACGGCGATTAATCGCAAGCAATACGAAGCGGTTAATATTCTAGGCACAGAACATATTGTGCAGGCGTCAAAAAACGAGGGCGTTGGTAAGTTTCTTTTTATTTCATCTCTGGCGGCGCGGGAGCCTTCCTTGTC
>CAYGQP010000096.1:0-6800 GCA_964352115.1 uncultured Micavibrio sp.
CTCTGGAACTTTTCCGTCAGCTTTTTGATCTCCGGCGGCATGGTGGCTGAAAACAGCAATGTCTGGCGAATAACCGGTAACAAACTGACGATTTTTTCAATATCAGGAATAAAGCCCATATCCATCATGCGGTCCGCTTCGTCGATCACAAGAACCTTAATGTCGTTCAGCAGAATTTTTCCGCGATCAAACAGGTCCAGCAAGCGACCGGGCGTGGCAATGAGCACATCAACGCCACGATCAAGTTTGCGGATCTGTTCATCCATGGACACGCCGCCCGTTAGCAAAGCCTTTTCCAACTTTTCGTATTTACCGTAGGTTTCAAAGTTTTCCGCAATTTGCGCGGCCAATTCACGTGTGGGAGAGAGAATCAATGAGCGCGGCATGCGGGCCTTGGCTCTGCCCCCGGCAAGAATTTCAATCATCGGCACTGTAAAACCGGCTGTTTTCCCAGTACCAGTCTGAGCCAGCCCCACAACATCGCGCCCCATAAGGATATGAGGGATGGCCTGTGCCTGGATGGGTGTAGGGTCGGAATATCCGCATTCATTCAATGCTTTTAAAATATTCGCGTTTAAACCGAGTTCTTGAAATGACATATTTTTCCATTATTATCTTTGTGTTGCACAGAATTATTACAAAACTATAGAAAAATCAACGGAAAAGCCCTGATTTGAATAAGAGACCGCGATGACATTAAAAATTGCCCTGCAAATGGATCCGCCGGAGACCATAAACATATCCAAGGATTCGACATTTGTTCTGGGTCTGGAGGCGCAAAAACGTGGCTATGAGCTGTTTTACTATGCGCCAGAGAGCTTAAAGCTTTTTCATCGCCAAGTCAGCGCGATGGCAGCGCCCATCAGGCTTAAAAATCAAAAGGGCAATCATTTTGATCTGGGCACGTTTGAAGACACAAACCTGACGCAATTTGATATCATACTGATGCGTCAGAACTTTAATGACCCTATGTCATATAACGCGCTCACACACATTCTTGACCATATTGCGGATCAAACATTGATTCTTAATGACCCAACAGGGGTTCGCGAGGCACCAGAGAAGCTCCTGATCACGCATTACCCTAATTTAGCACCTCCAACACTTATCAGCCGTAATCTGGATGACATCAGGGCGTTTCAAAAAGAGCATGGTGATGCCGTTATGAAGCCCCTCAATGGTTATGGCGGTAAGGGTATTTACCACCTGAAATCTAATGATGACAATATTTCCGCTGTTCATGAGATGCTTTGTGAGCTTCACACTGAGCCGTTTGTGATACAAAAATATATTCCCGAAATCCGTCAGGGTGATAAGAGAATTATCGTCATTGACGGTGATCCAATTGGCGCAGTTTTGCGTGTTCCACTATCCGGGAATGCGCGCGGAAATCTCGCGGCGGGCGGACAGCCCAAAAAGACAACCATTACCGAACGTGAGCGCGAAATTTGCGATATCCTCAAGCCTGAGCTTATTCGGCGCGGCCTTGTGTTCGTTGGTCTGGATACGATTGGTGATTATGTCACGGAGATCAATCCGAAATCTCCCACAGGGCTGCAGGAGATTAACAAGCTTGATGGCGTGACGCTGGAGGCGCAAATATGGGATGCTTTCGAAGCACGGTTTGATCAATTCAAGCAGAAAGCTGCTTAAATGGACAAGCACGAGCGTGAGGAAGGTCTGGTGTTCTCACCAAAGTTTGATGAAAACGGCCTTATTCCATGCGTCGCACAGGACGATGCAAGCCATGATATCCTGATGGTTGCCTACATGAACCGCGATGCTCTGGACAAAACACTTCAGACGGGCGAGGCGCATTACTGGTCGAGATCACGCAGTGAAATATGGCACAAGGGCGCGACAAGCGGTGCCGTTCAAAAAATAGAGCGCATTCTTACTGATTGTGATCAGGATTGTTTGATCTTAAAGGTTCGCATCACAGAAGCCACAGGCAGCGCTGCAACTTGCCATACAGGGCGCAGAACCTGCTTTTATCGCTCGCTTTCAATACATGAAGATGGAAGTGCTGACCTGGTTTTTACGGACAATTAATGACCGTGATCGTGGGAGTGATAAGTGGATACAGCATTGTTTTCACCAGCAAACATCCCAAACACATCCTGATGAACAACTGAGTATACCGCGATGTTCATGACGAATAAGCCTGTCGCGAGAATCAGCACAAATTCCGATTTTTTCTTCTTTGGTGTACATGGCCCGTGGCCGCATCCCGTATCTCGGCAATCCACTTTTTTGCTGTAATAATAAAGCCCCCAGCCAAATGCCAAAAGCACACCGGAACATATAATCATCGGTAATTCCCAATGATGCATGACATCGTGAAATTCAATATAGCCTGCGGGTAATGCCCCGACGAGACCTAATCCTGCAAGAAGACTGAGCAAGCTGAATACCGTAGGTAGCACACAGCAGAAAATGTGCCCCATTTCGGAGACCATAATTGTCCAGTAGATCTTGTTCTGCAGACGGTCCATAATTATCTCTTATGTTAAGAATGCCCATACATTATAACATAACACCTTAAATGCAAGAAATTTTTCTTAAGGCTTTAAAATTAAGGTCATAAACCACTATTTATTAGGGACTTTTTTTAATAAAAATTCACAAAATCTTGTGCAACAAGGACTTGATTGCGAATTCCAAATATCTCTGCATTGCATCATAGTCTTTTCTCCCTGAAGGCCTAAATCTTTGCTAAAATAAAAACTGCAATTAATGGAGATCGAACATGATTGATGAAAGCAGCCCATACGAAGTTTCAGCCCTTGTCGGTAAAAACTTTAAACCACTTCAGCAGACATTCGAAGACCTGCCCCCGGATCCATATGCTGATGACCGGCTTCGTTCACGCCGGTATTCGCGCTTTCTGGTTAATGACGATGGCGCGCTGCGACGTCTTAGTCACAAGGAATTTATGCAAAGCAGCGCCATTAATGATTATGTTGGCGATGTTGACCGCGAATATGAAGAAATTGAAGACCGCGTTATGGAAGACCCTGTGTTTGTCGAAATGTTCCACCAATTCATAAAGCGCACGGGCATGGACCCAAAATCGATTGTCGAGGCGCACCAGATTCGCTGGCATTGTAATGCAAACATCAAGGTCCCAGCGCCCGAAGGCCACCATCAGGACGGGTTTGATTTTATCGCTATGTTCATGGTGAATCAGAAAAACGTCGATGGCGGTGAAATCATGGTCATGAGGGCAAAGGATGCCGCGCCGATTTTTAAAAAGCGATTAGAAGCCGGTGAGTATGTCGTTCTGGACGACAGCCGGATGTTCCACAATGCAGCCCCCCTTGTGCCGAGCGTCAATAGTGACGGCGGGTTTTGGGATTTGATCGTGCTGACAGGAAATGATCAGGCCTATGAGGAAGACTCATAAACTCATAAGTCTTCCAGGGCTTCGAACAAGCGGTCCATTTCCTCAACAGTATTGTAATGCACACAACCAACGCGCAGTAATCCGCCCTTGTCCTCAAGGCCAAAGGTCTCTGTGAACCCCTTTGCATAGAAATTTCCTGCGCCAGCAGAAATATTATGGTGAGCCAAGTGATGAGATACATGGAGCGGATGATGGCCGTCTATCCTTAAGGCAAATGTTGGGGAACGCATCGCTGGGTCAAGTGCTCCATATATTTTTATATGCTTGAGCCCCTTACAGCGCTCAATGAACGCAGCGCTCCATTCCTGCTCATAGGCAAACATATGCTCATAATTTACTTCAATCTTATCTCTTAAGCCGTTGATTTCCTGGTGTGATGACAGATAGTCAATCGCAGCATTAAACCCGGCAAGCGCCTCAAAGCTTTTGGTTCCGGTTTCCCATTTTTCAGGAGAGATATTGCTCGCCGCCTCCACCTTATAGGCGGTCATGTCGTCCCAAAGATTTTTTCGCCCCCAGAGAATCCCCAAATGCGGTCCAAAGAATTTATAAGATGAACAGGCAAGGAAATCACAATTCAAAGCCTGAACATCGGGCAGGAAATGCACAGCGCCGTGCACCGCATCGACATAAGTCAGTGCGCCAACAGATTTGGCGGCCCTGATGACGCGCATCGCATCGACTTGGCTGCCGCAGATATTTGAAGCGTAGGTGAATGCCACCAATTTGGTTTTAGGAGAGATAAGCGATTCCAGATGATCGTAATCTAGATTAAATGTTTCGCGATCAATGTGAACGCGGTGCGCCTTTACACCCTTATCTGCCGCGGCCATCTCCCAAAACGATACATTAGCAAAATGATCTAAATTCGTGACAATAATTTCATCACCCTCCTGCCAATCTCTTGCAATTGAGCGACTTATTTGACTGGTTAATGACGTGATGGTCGCCCCAAAAACAATCTCATCGGGCTGGCCATTCACAAAAATTGCAGCCTTTTGCCTTGCTTCAGCTAGAACCTCGTGGGTTTTTTCAACGGCAAAGAACGGACTATCGAGCAGGTTCGAGTTGTAATGCCCAAAGTAATCCACCATCGCATCCAAAACGCATTGGGGAACTTGCGTCCCGCCAGGACCATCAAAAAACACAGGCAGCGAGCCATTGACTTCGCGGTTCAGAGCAGGAAATTGAGGGCGGACATTATAGGGAAAGCGATTAGACATGAAATTATTGTGATCAGCCATGAAAACAAAAGCAAGCACATCAGGCATTTTTTGCGGAATAAATTGCCGCATAAAGCTGGTCAATTAATATGTGAGTTACAAAAATCAACCCAATGTTAAGCTTGTCAGCAAACCATTAAACGGCACGTTTTTTGCTAATGTATTTTTTAGGGATTGCCTCAACAATTAAATGAGGTTCACATGACTAATATTTCAGAAACACTTTTTACAAAAGTAGCTTTACAAACTATCGATAAAAACAAACTTAATAGCCAAGACAAAACACGTGCCCCCGAAACGCCTAACTTCAGCGATCACCTGAGCGCAGCATCTACGGATTCTGGAAATTCTTCTGGTATAAAGATCAATGTGGATATGAATAATGACGGCATAGTGAATATGGCAGACCTGAATATGCAGCTCGCGAACACAGGCTCCGACAATATGGCCTATGATCACAATAATGATGGTGCAGTCGACAACAAGGATATTGATTTGCTTTTATCGTTTTGGGGACAAGACGGAAAAATGATCATGAATAATCCTGATTTTGATGGAAATGGCGCTGTTGATTTACAGGACCTCAATACCATGCTCGCGAATTTTGAAGGCAAGGACATGACGTATGATCTCAACGGTGATGGAACTGTTAATGACAGAGACTTAAGCGCATTAATGTCATTCTGGTCAAGTAACGAAGCAAGCGAAGCATAGCCGCTTAAAATACATTAGTTAAACAAGAGCACGGCGCTGAGCGTTTTCGGCGTCCTGCTCCATTGCAAAGGCCGCGTCTTTAATGTGCAATTCAGCCTGATCGCGGCCCTGCCATGTATCGTGTTTGACGTGTCCTACAATGTGGAATGGTTGCTTGCCGAACTTCAAGAGCGCCTCGCCCATATCTGTACCGACAGCCCGAAACGCCATAGCCTTCATGCGTTGTCCACCTTCCCAATCGGAAATCATGCAGCGCAAATGCGCTTCGCCCACAACATCCACGCTGTGAACGCGGACGTTCTGGAATAAAAACAGAGGTTCTGGGTACTCCTGCCCGAATGGGCCGATATGATTATGGATGAGCTTTACAAAGTCAGGCCTTGCGCCCTGTACCGCTAAAACGCCGTCAATCATCGTTTTTACAGATGTATCGGAGGATTTCATTTGTTTGCGGACGTGATCATTCATGAACGCTTTAAACGCTTCAACCTTGTCCGGTAAAATTGTAAACCCGCCGGCCATGGCATGCCCGCCGCCCTTTTCAAGAATACCTTCGTTACGGGCATCAATCAGCGCCTGAGCAATGTGAATGCCGGGAATGGACCGAGCAGAGCCGCGCCCCTCCACCGCGCCACCTTCCGCGATATACTCACTGATCACGCAGGCTGGTTTGGCGTATTTGTCCTTAATGCGGCCCGCAACAAGCCCGCTTAGACCCTGATGACCGTCCTCGGCAAGGTCAACAACGATCACAGCCTGATCATCTTGATCTATGCTTTCTGCTTGTTGGATCGCCAGTCGCTCCATATCCATCTGGATGGCCTTGCGCTTGTCATTACAGTCATTGAGCGTCCAGGCAATATTGCGCGCCTCCTCCAGGTCTTCGATCCGCAGAAGCTCGGCTCCAAGATCAGATCGGTGCACCCGCGACCCGGCATTGATCCTTGGCCCCAAAATGAAGCCAAAATGATACGGATCGATTTTGCCATTTATCCCCGATACATCAATTAAAGCCTTTAGCCCAACATTCTGGGTGTTTTGAATGCGAAGAAGCCCCTGCTTCGTTAGCAAACGATTGATGCCCGTCAACGGTACCATGTCGCACACCGTTCCAAGCGCAACAATATCAAGGTCATGTTTCAAATTGGGTTCAGGTGTTTTTGTTTGCGTGTAAAACCCGATCTCGCGAAGCTTGTTATTGATGGCAACGCAGGCCATGAACGTCACGCCCACAGCGGCGAGCACATCAAGGTCAGATTGATCATCCTGCCGTTTGGGGTTAATGATATGCGCGGCAGCGGGCAAACGCTCCTCCGCTTCATGGTGATCTATAATCACAATCTGCAGACCCATATCCGTGCCTGCCTGAATTGTATCAAATGCGGTTGTGCCACAATCCAGCATAAACAAAATATCCGCGCCCTCGTCCTTAAGGGTCGTTAAAGCTTCGACATTTG
>CAYGQP010000097.1:0-6724 GCA_964352115.1 uncultured Micavibrio sp.
TAATTCACGCATTGCAGGGCGGTGATAAAGGTGTTGGTTGGGATGAAAATCTGATGATGGACGTCGCTGTTCATGTGGGAACATTATTCTCAGTTCTCGTGTATTTCCGCCAAGATCTTATGACGATGCTCTGTTCTATGCTGAGTGGGTTCAAGAGCGGCGAGGGCCGGGATATGATGATTTATATCATTGCCGCCTCTATTCCCGTCATTATCGCAGGGCTGGCGTTGCACTTGATCAAACCTTCATGGATTCGTACGTTGGAGGTCATGGCCTTTGCGACAATTATCTTCGGCATCTTGCTCTGGTGGGTGGATACGAAAAACCCGGATAAAAAATCGCTGAAGGATATGACATTAAAGGATGCGATTATTGTTGGCCTGTCACAGGCCTTGGCGCTTATTCCCGGCACCAGCCGTTCAGGTATAACCATGACCGCCGCGCGATACTTGGGATTCAGCCGCTCCGAATCGGCGCGATTTTCGCTTTTGTTGGCGATCGTTGCGATTTCCGGTGCGGGTACATTGGGCGCAAAGGATTTAATTCAACAGGGCGACATCATGCTGACATACGAAGCCTTGATCGCGTCGATCTTGTCGTTTGTTGCGGGTTTGGTTGCGATTAAGCTCATGATGAAATGGCTGGAGAGATCAACCTTTACGCCCTTTGCGATTTACCGCGTGATATTGGGTCTGGTGATTTTGGTTCTTATCTATTCCGGGGTCTTAAGCAGCGTGACCATGGTGTCCCCATAGATTTTTTCATTGACCCGATCGAAGCCTGTGGGCGCGTCAATCTGAGCTGATTTTTCAGATTCTAAAATGATCATTGCTTCTGGAGCCAGCCAAGCGCACTCAATTAATTTTAATAAAACGGGGGCAATCAAATCCTTGTGATATGGCGGATCGAGAAACACCAAATCAAACGCACGTACGTTTTCGTCTTTTTCTTTAAGGTTCGTGGCATCACACAAAACAAACGTACTCTTCCCTTCTTCTCCCAGGCTTTGTACGTTTGATTTTGTGAGGTCCATTGAGCCACGATCCTTGTCAAAGAATGTGCAATGGTGCGCACCTCTCGATAATGCCTCAAGGCCCAGTGTTCCTGTACCACAGAAGATATCTGCCGTATTTGCGCCTTGAATTTGCATGCGCGCCTGAAGGGCATTAAAAATCGCTCCTCGCACTTTGTCGCTGGTTGGGCGTATGTTTTTATTCTTTGGTGTATGTATTGTACGCGAACGGTGTATGCCTGCAGTAATTCTCATGAAAAATAGCCCTTGATTTGCTCTTTCATGACGCGTGTTTCGACTTCGTTCACGGTGTTTTTTTCCAGCTTGCCTAGACTGAACGGCCCGTAAGACACACGAATAAGACGGTTAACCTGAAGATTAAGATGTTCCATGACGCGGCGAATTTCGCGGTTTTTCCCCTCCCGTAGGGCGATATTAAGCCACGTATTCGTCCCGGCGTTGCGGTCAATCGTTGCATCAATGGATTTATAGCGTATGCCATCAATTGTAATGCCGCCCTTGAGCTTTTCCAAAGCTGTTGCGTTCACACGACCATGAACGCGCACGCGGTATTTTCGGGTCCATCCGGTTTCGGGCAATTCCAAATACCTCGATAAGCCGCCGTCATTGGTCAAAAGCAGTAACCCTTCGGTGTTCAAATCCAATCGCCCGACGCTAATGACCCGGGGCAAGTGACCGGGCAGATTATCGAACACTGTTGATCGCCCTTGTTCATCCTTGTGCGATGTTACAAGGCCTGCCGGTTTGTGATACAGGAACAAACGCGTTGGGCTTTTGGTCTTGAGAGGCTTCCCATCCACAATAATCTGATCATTTTCCGATACGGTAAAAGCAGCGCTATCGAGCTTTTGGCCGTTTACAATAACACGGCCAGCGGTAATCCATCGTTCGGCATCCCTGCGCGAACATAAACCAGCCCGTGCCATGACCTTTGCAATTCTCTCTTTTTTCTGATTATCTTCGTCCATGGATCAGGATCATACATACATGAACGCAGCCTTGGAAGAGGCAAAGCGTGCTCAGGCTCGAGATGAAGTGCCCATCGGCGCCGTTTTGGTTGATTCACGAACGGGTAATATCGTCGCGGTGGCCAGTAATCGCACAATCGAACAAGCCGACCCCACAGCACATGCGGAGATATTAGCTATTCGCGAATTATGCGCGAAACTGGGCGTTCAACGGTTGCCCGAATATGACCTCTATGTAACTTTAGAGCCCTGCACCATGTGCGCAGCGGCTATTTCGTTTGCTCGTATCCGCCGCCTCGTGATTGGCGCCGATGACCCCAAGGGAGGCGGTGTATTGTATGGTGCAAAATTTTATGATCAGCCAACATGCCATGGAAAACCTGAGATATTACAAGGCATTATGGCGGAAGAATGCGGCCAGATCCTGCGCGATTTTTTTAAACAAAAACGTCAAAAACTCATCTAGTATCAGAAGAAAAACGTAAGAATACCCATGAAACATATAGTCTTACATACATTCGTTCTTATGCTGTCGTTAACCAGCTCTGCGCTCGCGGTAGTGCCGGACAATAACAAAATAGTCTTTCAAATTCTGCGCAATGGCGATGCTTTCGGTATGCATAAAATTGAGTTTGAGAAAGACGAAAGCGGGGAGCTTACAGCAAATATTGATATTAATATGGAGTTCGCCCTCGGGCCGATTACATTGTTTAACTATGATCACACCAACAAAGAAGTATGGCAAGGCGATCAGATGATATCCATGAATTCTCAAACCGATGATGATGGGACTGATTACAATGTTGATGCAAATTGGGGAAACGATAGTGTGTCAATCACCGTAAATGGCGAGCGCTACGAAGCGGAAAAAAGCTTATACACAACAAGCTATTGGAATCCCGTAACGATCAAATCAAATAAGCTCTTGAACACGCAAAAAGGTAAAATCGAAGATATATCTGTCACGAAACTGCCGACAGAAGAGCTTATCGTAGCTGGTGAGAAAAGAACGGCCCAGCCTTTCGATATTCAGGCCAGCGTGCCAATAAAAATATATTATGATGTCGAAACGAGCCAGTGGATTGGCCTTGAATTTAAAGTCAGAGGGTCTGAAATGGTGTATAAACGCCTCACTCCCGTAAAGGAGACCTTCGGTGGATAATATGGAGAAAAAATTAGCCTGGGTGACGGGCGCTTCGTCTGGAATTGGCGAGGCGACAGTTTTGGAACTCGCGAAGCAAGGTTGGCGCGTTGCGATCACAGCTCGTTCTGAGGAAAAGCTTGAGGCGCTGTCAGGGAAGGGAGATATTCACGCCTTCCCCGGAGATGTCACAGAACCAGAAGCCATGAATAAAATTGTTGCACAAATTGAGCAGGATCTTGGCCCTATTGATTTAGCACTGTTATGTGCCGGAACATACTTCCCGGACACGGTGGAAGATTTCGAAGCGGCGAAGCTCAAAAAGCAATATGAGGTTAATGTTTTCGGGACAATGAACGCTCTTGAACCCGTTCTCAATAAATTTAAGGAACGCGATAAAGGCCACATCGCCATTGTGTCCAGTGTCGCTGGGTATCGCGGCCTTCCGCGATCATTGTCCTATGGGTCATCAAAAGCGGCCCTGATTAATTTCGCTGAAGCGCTGGCGGCCGAAACGAAATCTTCAGGTATTAAGGTTCAGGTCATATGTCCCGGCTTTGTGAAAACACCGCTCACAGATAAAAATGACTTCCCGATGCCAATGCTAATGGATGTTGATAAGGCCGCTAAAAAGCTGGTTTCAGGGTTAAATTCCAATCAGTTTGAAATAATATTTCCTTGGTTATTCTGTATGTTAACGAAAGTTATTGGATTTTTACCCAATAGAGCGTATATATCCGTGATCGCTAAGATTAAAGAAAAGCAGAAAAAGGCCGCATCATAGAGCTGACATGCTCCGTTTATAAACGTTCTGGCCGCTGGAGATAATGAATGAGAGTCCAAAACCAAGGCGTAAATCCTTTATGGAGACCTGCAGCTATAGCTATGGTTTTTTTGACCTCTGCATTGGGGGTTTCAAGTTTTTTGGAGTATCAAAGACAAATTGACGCTAAAGAGAATCTTGCACAAGAGAAAAAAGATCGGCAGCTATCTCGCTTAGTCATTCCTCATTATGATTTTGATATATTTTTGTCCAACACAAATGTTGAGCAAGGCATGGAATTTATTTTGTTGAATAAAAGAGACATGAGCCGCTCTTACTTTTTTGTTATTGATTTTCAAATTGATAAACAGGATTCTAAGGCCAGAACTTTTTTGAGAACCCTGGAAAGTGATGATGGTGCTCCTGAGGCTGACATGTTTGATCAAGCTTTTGAGGCCGCCATGAAGTCATCTCAAGACAATCAGAATAACTCAGGCACCAATGCATTATTGATTAAGAAAAAAATGGAACTTTACCTTAGTGAACAAGGCTATCCATTTATTGAAATACAAGATATTAAAACATGGCCTATAGATATGCGAAAAATGTTCAGACCTGACATTGAACAAGATAATCGTGGATTAATCGCGTACAATAATTGGGGCGCTGACAAACCCCACATTTAAATCTCTCTTTAATCGTCCTTATTGAAGAAAATATAGACATCACCCAGCCGGAAACCCCAGCGGTAGATGGTCGCCTTGTTGAACAAGACATCGTTATTGTGCAGGTACATCCAATCATCAAACTTCACGCGCCACGTGTCGCCATTTACCGGAAGGTCAAACGTATATTTAAAGTTGAAGGCGTTGCCCTCACTTTTACCGACGGCTTCACCAACGACCCCGCCAGCCGTGCCGGAATACGAGTCTTCGCCGGTTTTTTTAATCGTCCATTTGCGCGTTTCGGTCGCGCCGTCATTGTAAACAAAATCCTCAACCAGCGTCAGTGTCTGATTATTCTCGTCCCATGTCCCCTTGATATCGACATCAAATTGCCTGCGGACCTTACCAAAGCGATCTTGGAAAAGTCCGGATGCTTTTGTTTTTCCTTTAAAATATTGTTCAATGCGCAATTCGGGTTTGGTATCCTTAAAATCTTGAATTTTCATATTCGTACACCCTGCGGTGGCTAGCGTTGTAAAAATCAGCACCAATAATGTGTTAATCTGCGTTTTCATGTTATTTCGTACGACACTTTAAGCAATTTAGATCATTGCTTAAAAAAGAATGCGGTTACGTTATCTTTTTGTGAACGTGATCCATTCTGGTTTCGTCGAGCGGGTATGTCCACATTAAACAAATTGAGACGAGCTTCAGTGCAACGGGTACGATCGCATAAAGCGCGACAAGCACCATGATATTTCCCCCTGAATCTGCTGCAAACCCAAAAAGATTGAGCATGGGAAAGGCAATACCCGCGGCCAGAGCGAGGGCCATTTTCGTGACCATACTCCAGAGCGCAAAATACAGACCCGTGCGTCGTTCACCTGTCTCTTTGCGATCAATATCAACAACATCTGCCTGCATGGATGCAGGTAAAGTGAGATCAGCGCCAAGCGAAGCGCCTGTCAAAATGCATATAATCAGGAAGAATGTATAATCACCTGCCTCAACAAACGGAACCAGAAGAAAGAATGCGCAAGCCCAAAGCATCGCAAAACACCACGTTTTGTGCTTGCCGTATTTTTTGCTCAACCATGTCCAAAAGGGCACGGCCAAAACACCGCACAGGAAGTAGATAAACAATAAAGGCCCAGCTTGATCATTCATCTCCAGGCCGTATTGAACGTAAAACAAAAAAAGCGTTGCGGGAAAGCCATTCGCCAGTGCATTGATGAGATAAGCCAGGATTAAACGGCGAAACGGCTGGTTTTCTGAGAGGATTTTAAGGCCCTTTTTGAAGGCAATCGGCGCTTTTTTTTCTGTTTTTTGATCGGGAACAAAAAATAAGGCGAGGGCTGTCGCAATCGGCAGCAGGATCAGGACACTAATCGCAATTAAATAAAGCGCCTTACGTTCTTCATTGCCCGCACTAAATGCAGCGATCAGGGAGAGCGCGCCGAGAATTCCTGCGACCGTAAATCCCTCTCGCCATGCGCTAATGATCGTCCGCTCGTGGTAGTCATCGGATAATTCTGCGCCCCATGCATTGAGCGGCAGGATCATAGCGCTCCAGCCGATATACAGAACAATGCTCCACGATAACAAATAAAGCGCACTGACATCACCGCTGGGCACGAGCAAAAACCATGCGGCCAACATAACAATCGGCAAGCCGCCAAAAATCCAAGGCTTACGACGACCGAATTTGCTATGTGTTTGATCACTGAGCTGACCAATAATTGGATCGCTAAAAACATCAATCATCCGGGCAATCAATAAAATGATGCCAACACTGGCTAAGCCCAATCCGAGATTTTGCGCGTAAAACGTTGGTAGAAAAATTTGAACGGGCAAGGTGAGGGCAGCCAGAGGAAATGCAGCAAAGCCGTAGACCGCTAGTTTGGAATGCGAGTGCGTTTTCATAGATCCGGCCTCGCCACGCTTGAGACTTAATTTTTTGGTTTGTCGATGGTTTGATGAACGACGTCAATCGTTTCGGCGTAAAACCCCGCCTCACAATACGCCATGTATTGTTCCCATGTGCGCTTGAAGCGCTGGTGGTAGCCAAAATCACGTTTCAGCCCCAGCCATGATTTTTGGAAACGCTCATTCCAAAGCTTTGCAAAACCCGTGCGAAGTGGAGCACCTGATAAT
>CAYGQP010000098.1:0-6716 GCA_964352115.1 uncultured Micavibrio sp.
GTCTGCCATTCTTTAAGTATAGAAAAGCATGGTTTTAAAGCCCTATGGATTCTCTGACTGAAAAAGACTGGATAGTACCGCATCTCTCACTGAAGGGCAGGCGTATTTGGGTTGCCGGGCATAATGGTCTCGTTGGGTCGGCGATGGTGGATCGTCTACAATCTGAAGACTGTGAAATCTTGACCGTTTCTCGCGCTGAATTGGATTTGCGGCGGCAGGATGAGGTTGAGAACTGGGTGAGTGATCATCAACCAGATATGATTGTTTTGGCCGCTGCTCGCGTTGGTGGTATTTTAGCCAATAATGGGCAACAAGCTGATTTCATGTACGATAATATAATGATTGAAACCAATATTATTCATTCAGCGTACATGACAGGCGTACAGCGTTTGTTGTTTTTGGGGTCCTCTTGTATGTACCCGCGCGAGACACCGCAACCGATTAGGGAAGGGGCTCTGTTGACCGGCCCATTTGAGCCAACGAACGAGGCCTATGCGATTGCGAAAATCGCGGGGTTGAAGCTTTGCCAGTTTTATCGTCAGCAATATGGCTGCGACTTCATTTCGGCTATTCCCTGCAATCTTTATGGCCCGAATGATGTCTATGACGCGGAACGCTCGCATGTTATCCCGGCCCTGATTATGAAAGCGCATCTGGCGAAAGTACGCGGAAATAAAAGCTTTGAGGTTTGGGGGTCCGGTGAGCCGCGCCGTGAATTTATGCATGCACATGATCTGGCGGATGCGTTGGTATTCCTTATGAAGGGTTATAACACCGGCCATCCCATCAATGTCGGCTCAGGCCAGGATTATAGCATTAAGGACCTGGCGGATATGATCTGTGAAGTCGCGGGCTTTACCGGCGATATAACATTTGACACCGATAAACCGGATGGCGTGATGGGCAAACTGATGGACAATAGCCGTCTCAGCGCGGCTGGATGGACACCGTCGATTGCGCTGCACGATGGGTTGCGCGGCACCTATGACTGGTTCCAGAGCCACATGGGCCTCAGGTTTGCCTCATGAAAGATGTATGCGTACAGGCAAAAGATATCGTCCCTGTCATTCTGGCAGGGGGTGAGGGAAAGCGCTTAAGGCCTCTGACTGGTCCAAACCGACCAAAACCGTTTTTGAAAATGCTCGGCCGCCTCTCTCTGTTTCAGGAGACAGCCCAGCGCGTATCATTCGCTGCGCCGCCCGTCGTTGTCGTCCATTGGCGCCACGCCCCGCTAGCTGCAGAGCAATTAGAGGAGATAGGAATCAGGCCTGAGGCAATCATTTCGGAGCCTATACATCGCTCAACAGCCCCAGCAATCGGCATCGCCGCAGTTGATTTGCAAGACAGAGACGTTTGTATGATGATCTGTCCCTCCGATCATGAGGTCGCATCTCCATTAGCTCTTGAGGACGCTGTAATGAGCGCTGCACGTGATATTCACGATAGATTTATCAGCATCGGCGCGCCTCCTACTGGCCCGGAAACCCGGTTTGGCTATATACAATACGCAAATGATATGATTGTTGAACGTTTTCAGGAAAAACCGAACAAACAGACGGCTTCAGATTATATCGCGCAGGGCAATTGCGTATGGAATACGGGGATGTTTCTGTGTAGGCCGCAAACGTATTTGGATGCGCTTAAGCAACATCGTCCTGCCATCTATGATGCCGTTCAAAGCCCAGAAACCTATCTACAAAGTCCTTATGAGGCTGTTGATACGGCGGTTATGGAGAATGTCAGTCGCAATAAGGTTGTCGTTTTACAATCCCCCTGGCGCGATCTTGGAACGCGCAAAGAATATCTTAGCGCTGTTTTTCGCTCTTTTTTCCGCACTGCATCTTGACCTTTTGCGCCTTGTGGATAACTATCAATATATAAAGCCTGATCTCACATGTTCATGTGAATAATTCAGTGTACATCTTTGGGGATTATAGTTATGAAACGCCTTTTCGGACGAAAACGTAAGCTGCGCAACCGATTCACAATGAAAAACTGGGAAACCGATATCGCCGCCGTTCAGGTCGAGCCATGCGATCCAAAAGAAGACCCCCTGGGTTATCGGGCAGTGTTTCAACTAGATCGGGATGAGCACGCGAGTGAAGCCAAGGACAACACATTTTCAATCGGCGCATCTTTGCTGGCAAAGCGTGAGGAAAATCTGTTTCGTGCAGGTTATAGAGCTCCAATGACACTCAAGGCCCTCACAATGATTGAAAAGCTCAAAAGCGATGAAGATTCACCCCTAGAGCTCTATGACTTGGTGGATGCATAAATTCTGATGAAAAAACAATCTACGCGTCATATTCTCATGATCGAACCGGCGACATTCTTCGCCAACCCTGAAACCATGGACACCAATGCCTATCAAATCGAAAAAGACGATTTGTCGAAGGAAGAGATTTTTCAAAGGGCCTTGCTGGAGTTTCGAACGTATCGCGATACGTTGGTGGAAAATGGTGTCTATGTTACCACAGCGCTAGGTCATAACGCTTCGCCGGACATGGTGTTTCCCAACTGGGCATCTACTCATGAAAATGGTCGTATGGTGCTTTATCCCATGCTGAGCAAAAACCGCCGTGCCGAGCGCCGCCCCGCAATTATTGACATGCTGAAGCAAACCTATCCCGATGTTATTGATCTTACGCATCATGAGGAGGAGGGCTTATATCTGGAGGCTAGAGGCTCTCTTGTATGCGATCGTGTCAACAAAATCGCCTATGCAGCCTTATCAGCGCGTACCAGTCAAGAAATGGCAGAAAAATGGGCCGACATCATGGATTATGATCTCGTGACGTTCAATACCATGAGCCACACAGGAAAGCCCGTCTATCACACAGATTTGGTCATGTACATCGGCACGACGATGGTTGGGCTGTGCGCACCGGCAATAGTCGCGGACGATCGTGATCGTGTTCTGGGTATATTGAACGAAAGCCGCGAAGTGCTTGAATTTGAGGCCGATCAGCTCAAAACTTTCTGTGGAAATTCTTTGGAAGTTCTTGGAACAGATAATGCCCGGATGCTGGCGTTGTCATCGGCCGCGCATGATAGCTTGAGCGTCGCGCAAAAAGACAAAATGCTGGAGCATTTCTCAAAATTGATCCATAGCCCCCTCCCCACATTGGAGAAATATGGCGGTGGATCAGCCCGCTGCACATTGATGGAACTCTTTTAAAAGCTCTAATTTAAATAAAATTTTAACGAAATTGCTGATAAAATATTTGATGTGGGTGAGTCTCGAAAGGATTTCAGCAATGTTTTTTAAGAAAATTATTTTAAATCAACAGAATGGACGTATTGTGGGTGGTCGTGAGGCGCGCGGCTTCACTCTAATTGAGCTAACAATTGTTCTGGTTATTGTTGGTTTATTCATTGCAGCAGTCGCAACCCTAGCAAAACCCTATTTCGCAGAAAAACAAAGAACGCGCACTGTTGATGCTATCCGCACGGTTGAACAGGCAATGGCAGATTACCTTGATAAGTTTAATGCATATCCTTGTCCCGCGCCACTCTCAACCGCACGCGGAACTGCGGCTGACGGTGTAGGGGTAAGAGATTCTTCTGGCTTATGCACAACGGCAACCGGGGTTACGTCAACACCGGGCATGGATGGCAGTACGCCTGTGTTAATAGGTGCAATTCCTTACAGAGATTTGAACATTCCTGTTGATGCAACAATTGACGCATTTCACAATCGATTAACATACGCAGTGTCCATAAACTCAACTGTTCCTGCTGGTCTTACATATGTTGCAGGGGCATATTGGGATGGACCTGACGACATAACGACAACTGCAGTTGTAGAGCAACATTCAGGGAATATTGATATTCGTGACGAGAGTGGAACAACGCTTTTAAATCCTGCAACACCTGCACATATCTTTTTCTTTAGCCATGGACGAAATGGGTCTGGCGCGTATACAAATGACGGAAATATAGCCGGAGGAACTGGATCCTGTGCAAGCGCAGGTACGGACACAGAAAATTGTGATGGGGATGCTATATTTTTAGCGCAGCTGCAATCACACGGGACAACCTACCATGATGATATGTCGACATATTCTCTTCTTCTTGAGGGTGAGGGCGGAGAATACTGGGGGCCGGGGATGAATGGTGATGATATTGTGAACCTAAACCCTGGCCGTGTAGGTATCGGAACAAATAATCCGCAAGCAGCATTAGATGTTGATGGTGCTATTAAGGTTGGGGACGCTGTCGTATGTAATTCTGGCACCCAAGGGTCGATGCGTTTTGTCGGAACAAATCCGCAGCGCATTCAATATTGCGATGGTGCAACATCGCAATGGCGCAATTTCGTTGGCTCTGTGTCGTGTGGAAATGGTCAGGCTGTTGATCGTATTGATGCAAATGGTGTCCCGCAGTGTGGTGTAGTTTTAAATAATATGAATGATTGTCCAGCGGGACAGGCTTTTACAGGCATTAGCAACGGTATTCCTCAATGTGGAATGGTTGCGCCTATGGCTGTAAGTGCTCCCAACATTGGAACATGTCCTGCGGGAAAAGTTTTGCGCGGGATGGATGCAATGGGGAATTTAATTTGTGATAATGTAACGATAGGGCCCTTAGTTGTACGAACGAATACGGCAATAATTAAGCAACGTAAAGATGGTGATGCCGACTCACAGGCTAGTGCATCATGCAATGCGGGAGAAACTCTGGTAACAGGTGGATGTGAAGAAATGAGCTCTTCAGGCGGTGGTACAATTAAATGTAAAGATGGCTGTTCTGTCTTTAGTTATCCATCCAGCAATAGTTGGGTTTGTCAGCACAATTGGGCCGGTTCTTCGGCGCAGGGCTTTACGGTCAAAGTCTATGCGCTCTGTGCGAGTGCTTCTAGTGGTGGAGGCATTGCTCCGAATAACTAAGCCATTTTTCGCATCGTTATAAAAACCACATCCGATCCGTATTCAATTTGTCCTGAAATCTGAATCTTATCGTCTTTGCGGGAGAGCTTGAGAATAGCTTCGTAAGTCACAACATTGCGTGTCGGGCTGCCATCGGGCGCGGTCAGCAGGAAATCAACATCGGCATGTGTGGGGTCCGCGACAGATGTCATTTTGACCTCAGACTCGTTTAGAACCTCAAACGTACTTGTCCATTTGCAATTTGCATTATCTAAACGCTCTGTCTGACCATTTTTAATGGTTGTTTCCCCATCGCTACGTTTCTCCAGCGGCCCCTTATAGCTCGTGGTTGTGCTGATGCGGTAAGTGCCATCTAATTCATTCGACATGTCTCTATGATCTCCTATGCCGCTTTATCAAGCAAGCCCTCGCGTCGCAACAGGGCATCGGGGTCTGCATCGCGGCCACGAAAACGTTTGTAAAGCACGGATGGATGCTCTGTGCCGCCACGTGATAAAATTTCATCACGGTATTTCTTCGCGGATTCTTGATCATATAAACCACGCTCAAGGAATAGCTCAAACGTATCGGCATCAAGGACTTCCGCCCATTTATAGGAATAATATCCGGCCGAATATCCCCCGGCAAAAATATGCCCGAACGCGACCGATGTTGGCCCGGCAAGCCGCGGGAACAATGATGTATCCGCCGTCACTTTGTCCTCAAAGGCTGCCACGTCTTTGATGTCGGATGGATCAGCGCTGTGCCATGCCATATCAAGTGTAGCCAGGTTAACTTGGCGCAGCCCGGCCCAACCACCCATGAAATTCTTGGCCTTGCGCAGCTTTTCAATCAGTACAGCAGGAATTTTTTCACCTGTTTCATAGTGGCTGGCGAACATATCGAGCGTTTCTTTCTCATAGCACCAGTTTTCCTGAACTTGAGAGGGTAATTCGACAATATCCCATAGCACAGACGTCGCTGAAAGTGAGCGATAGCGTACATCAGACAGCAATGCGTGGATCGCATGGCCCATTTCATGAAACAGCGTCGTCACCTCGCCGTGCGTAATCAGCGAGGGCTTGTTCGGTGTGGGTTTCGTGAAGTTACAGACGATCGCGATTAACGGACGCTCGATCTTGCCCTTAAATAATCCCTGATTACGATAACTGGTTTTCCATGCGCCATCCTTCTTGCCTTTACGTGGGTGAAAATCACCATACAGCGTGCCCACAAAGCTATCATCATCAGCATTGAATACCTCAAACACCTTTACATCCTCATGCCACACGTCATAGGCATTTGATGGCGCAAAGCGCAGGTTAAACAGCTTGCTGAAATGCTTGAAACACCCCTCCAGAACATGATCCAGCGGAAAATACGGGCGTAGGTCTTCCGAGGAGAATTCAAACAGCTTCTGCTTTAACTTCTCAGCGTAATAAGCAATATCCCAGGGCTGAAGGTCGCCCTCAAGCCCTTCATCATGCGCAAAAGCTCTAAGATCAGCCAAGTCCTTCTCTGCAGCAGGCTTGTAGGCATCTTTAAGCTTCTTCAGGAACGTTTTCACAGCCTCTGGTGTTTCTGCCATACGCTCTTCTAGAACGAAATGCGCATGGGTTTCATACCCAAGCAACTTTGCGCGTTCGTGACGCAGATTAGCGATTTTAATCGTGTTCTCGCAGTTGTCGTACTCATCTTGATAGGCGCGCATTCCAAAACCGCGCCAGATGCGTTCACGCAGCTCACGTTTGTCCGCATATTGTATCACGGGAATGTAGCTCGGCATTTCAAGGGTAAATAGCCACTTCCCCTCCAGCCCTTTTTCATCCGCGGCATGCTTGGCGGCAA
>CAYGQP010000099.1:0-6708 GCA_964352115.1 uncultured Micavibrio sp.
TCCATTATCTGAGACCTATTTATTTGAAGAAGAGGTGCATGCAGCGCCGAGAATGCAAACACTTAAATGAAGAGATGATTTTTTGAACATCGTAAGGGACTTCCGAATTTTTTGAAATGCACAGACCCAGATGGGCCAAAGTAAAGACACTGGTGAAAGGATACCAAGAGCAAGGGCAATCCTCAATCCTGATTTAGACTTATCCCCTTATCTATCCACGCTCTCAATCTAAATCTTCAATCCACCACGTTTCTATAACCATCCCATACAGGGGAATTGTCTGCGGATGGTGGATTCGGTTTTGGTAGGCAACGAAGTCCTTACCGATGAAAAACAAGGGAATCATGAGCTCCTTATGCATCAATACACGATCGAGCGATTGCGCAGCAGCTTTTAGCGCATCATAATCCTGCGCCTGCGCGACTTTATTGACGAGATCATCAATCGCCGGATCGCAGACTCCGCTGTAATTAAAGCTGGACGGTGTTTCTGCGGCGTTGCAGCTCCAATACAAGCTTTGCTCCGTGCCGGGAGAAAGACTGTTTTGCCAATGATGAAGCACAATATCGAAGTCGTAATCACCTAATCTGCGCTGAAATGAAGCCGAATCAATGACCCGTATCTGCACCTGAACGCCCATCTTCTCAAAATTCCGTATGAGCGCGAGGGCGAGCTTTTCATCTTCTGCGCCAGTCAGGAGGACTTCAAAGCTCAGCGGCTTGCCGTTTTTCATGCGTTGTCCATCAACAACGCCCCAACCCGCATCATTGAGCAGATCATTCGCCGCGCGCTGGTTTTTGCGCTGTTCCTGACGATTCGCGGTTGCAGGCGGCTGATAAGCTTCACCGAAGACCTCTGGCGACAAATCATCACGCCATGGATTGAGCAGTTCAAGCTCAGCCTCGCCGGGTGTTCCGGTTGCGGCAAGCGGGGAGTTGGGGAATGTGCTGTTGATGCGTTGATATTGACTGTGAAACAGGTTTTCATTCACCCATTTGAAATCAAACAACAAGTTCAGGGCTTTGCGCACGCGCTGGTCGTCAAAAGGCGCACGGCGCGTATTAAATATAAAGCCGCGAACCCGCTCAGGACGTTGATGGGGCAGGGCTTCCTGAATAACTTCTCCGCTTTGCAGAGCGGGAAAGTCATAGGCGCTGGCCCATTGGCCGGCATCGAATTCTCGCCGTAGATCAAGCGCACCAGCTTTGAACGCCTCAAACGCGACCGTATTGTCGCGATAGTAATCATAGGTCAATTCATCTATATTGTGATGCCCGACATTCGTGAGTAAATCGGCGGCCCAGTAATCGGGATTGCGTTTATAGGGGATGCTGCGACCGGGATCGATCTTGGAAATTCTATAGGGGCCGTTGGTGTTGGGCGCTTCGAGCAAGGTTGCATCAAAGTTACGATCTTCCCACCAGGCCTTGGACAGCACAGGCATAAGCGCCAAAATCATCACTGTTTCCTGATCATGCCCATCACTGAGGTTAAAGCGCACTCTCAGAGGGCCAAGGCGCTCAGTCTGCTCAACCAGCCCATAAACGCGGCGCATGTTGGGGCGGCCTTTTTCACGCAAAGTATTGAGCGAGAAAATGACATCATCGGCCGTAATGGGCGTTCCGTCCTGAAATTTAGCCTTGGGGTTAATGTGCACCGTCATGGAGGAACGATCATCCGGCACCTCAACGCGTTCAGCGATCAGGGGATACATCGTAAAGGGCTCATCCCACACGCGGGCCATGAGACGATCATAGACCAGATTGAGGCCTTGCGCTGATTTACCCTTAATTGAAAACGGATTAAGTGTATCAAATGAGCCAATCGCGGCAATTTTCAGCGCACCACCTTTCGGTGCATCGGGATGAGCGTAGTCCAAATGCGTCGCTTCAGGCCCGTATTTTGGCTGACCGTGCATGGCAAGCCCGAAAGTGCCAGAAACATCGACCACTTGACGTTCAATGGTTGTGGCTT
This sequence comes from uncultured Micavibrio sp., assembly GCA_964352115.1. Classification (GTDB taxonomy): domain Bacteria; phylum Pseudomonadota; class Alphaproteobacteria; order Micavibrionales; family Micavibrionaceae; genus CAYGQP01. Next base: position 1,975 of record CAYGQP010000099.1, read on the forward strand.
CTGTCGGTAAAACCATCACAAGCGCATTTGCTGACGTCACCATCAAAAACGCAGTCATAACGATTAGAAAAAGCGCTCTCATAAAGGTTTAGGCGGCAGCTGTTCTGGGTAGAAGATCTTTATACGCCATACCCGGACGTGGCCCCATGTGTGAAATCACCTCCGCAGCGGCCAATGCACCAAGTTTCCCGCAAAGCTCCAGGCTCATGCCTTCAGTGAAACCATAGAGGAATCCCGCCGCGAATTGATCGCCTGCACCGGTTGTGTCAATCACTTTATCAGCTTTTGCAGCTGGAATTTCGATCTGCTGACCACGGGAAACAATGACCGCGCCTTTCTCACCGCGCGTCAGAACAGCAACTTCAACGCTTGTGCTCACGGCGCTCATAGCCTCTTCAAAGCTATCGCGCATGAACAAGGATTTGATTTCTTCCTCATTGGCAAACAGAATGTCCACATGGCTCTCGACGAGTTTCAGGAAATCACTGCGGTGACGATCAACGCAGAATGGATCGGACAGGCTGAGTGCTACGCGGTGGCCGGATTCATGGGCCGTTTCTGCCGCCTTAATAAACGCTGCCTTGGCCTGATCACGGTCGAACAGGTACCCCTCAAGATATGTGATGTGCGCGTTTGCGATCAGCTCCTCATCCACGTCATCGGCTGTCAGCTCAATACTGGCCCCTAAAAAGGTGTTCATCGTTCGCTGGGCATCGGGTGTAATAAGGATCAGGCAACGCCCTGTAGGGGCGCCAACAATCAGGGGCTGTGTTTTGAAATCAACGCCCTGTGCCTTTAGATCATGTTGAAAGACTTTACCAAGCTCATCATCAGCAACCTTGCCAATAAACCCACCGCGTCCACCAAATGAGGCAAACCCCGCCATTGTATTAGCTGCGGACCCGCCGGAGCTTTCGATACCCTGACCCATTTCCGCATAAAGGGCGACGGCGCGTGTTTCATCAATCAAGGTCATTGCGCCCTTTTCCATACCGTGATTGGCATTTTGCTGCTCAATGAAGCCATCCGTGGCGTGACTGAGAACATCTACAAGGGCATTTCCAACGGCAACAACGCCGAGCTTTGGTTCAGACATGATAATTTTTCCAATCTTTTCTGTAATTTTATTCGTATATTGTGTTAACACTATGATCATTGAAAAGGAAGGGCCATGGCCTCAAAAACCACAGGTAAAACGGGAACAAAACCCAAAAAGACCGATGCAAAGACTCCAGATAAGGCGATATATAAAGCGAAAGTTGTTCAGGTCGCCCTTCAGCTTGCTCAGGATTTGGGCTGGGACCGGGTCACACTGCACGATATAGCACAGGAATCTGGGTACACACTGGGTCAGATCTATGAGGAATTTTGCGATAAAACGGATATTCTTGTCGCGCTGGGCAGGATGATTGATCGCCGTGTTCTTGATGGCATCAGCCTTGATGATTCTATGGCCGCCAGGGACCAGCTGTTTGATATTCTGATGGATCGCTTTGATGTGTTGAATGACTATCGTGACGGGATTATCGCCATTTTGCAGTCCTTTCGTTATGATCCAAAACAAGCCGTCATCTCTATGCCGCATTTGTGCCGATCCATGAGCTGGATGCTGGAGGCCGCGGGCATTGAAACAGGCGGATACAAGGGGGCGATCAAGGTCGCTGGCCTTACGGGCGTATATCTTAAGGTTCTGAAGACCTGGAAAACAGATGACAGCCCGGATCTATCCAAAACTATGGCCGAACTTGATAAAAACTTGGGGCGCGCCGAAAGCGTTGCAAATTCCATCGGGTTTTAAAGCTTGGCAAAATAAAAGCCCCGATGTGGGGCTTTTTGGATAATCAACCCGGTGCAGGGTTGTTTTCTTGCGCGGGATCGGCCCCAGCCGAAAGTATTGCTTCTTGCCTCTCCTGCAATCTGGTGATGTCTGTATTAATAATATCCATCCAGTCGCGCAAATAGTTGATACCTTTGCCTTCGAAGGGATGCTTGGCAAAAACTTCTTTCGCTTCCCAATCGGCTGTTAAGCTTTTTGCAAGATCAAATTGTTCTTTGATCTCATCTAAAGACATAGTCGCCCAGTCTTGCTGAGGAAACGCGTCAAGATTAAGAAAGTCAGCTAATTCCTTCATTTCCAGATCCACCGTTTCTGCCTTAAGTTGCGCAAGCGTATGAAGATCTAGAATAGTGCCCGCATCTACAACTTCGGTGTAACGTTCGTAGCGATTAACAGCAGAACTTCCTTGTGATTGTACAGCGCCTGTTAATGCTGCAGCATAGAGACTGACTCCGCCTAATATAGCGAAAGCTTTTGTCAATTTCATAACGGTTCTCCTATAAGTTAAAAAATTAACGTTTTTTGGCGTCCAAAAGATACAAAAAATGTATGATAATGTCAATTATAGTCATGTTCATGATGTTTTTCAGTGGCTTGAAGCCATAAAAGGCGTCTTCATATTTGTAATTATCTGCATACGTTTGCCCTCAGCTTGATCAAAGTCATGGGTTTTTTTGTAAAACGGGTTTATTCTCACAAAAAAAGACACTAAGTTAAAAAAGATAAGAATTATAAGGTCTTAATTGAGAATGACTCGCAACCCTTTCGATTATAATCAATCTTTTGATGATTGCATCCACTCCATTCGTAAAGAGGGGCGCTACAGGTATTTTGCGAATTTAGAACGCATAAAGGGCCGTTTTCCCAAGGCTTTATACCACGACCCCGATGGGTCTGCTCGCGAAGTCACGATCTGGTGCAGTAATGATTATCTGGGCATGGGCCAGCATCCTGCGGTCGTTGAGGCAGCGCATGAGGCGCTTGAGGCATGCGGCGCCGGGGCGGGTGGAACGCGAAATATCTCCGGTACAACAAGGTATCATGTTGAGCTGGAAGATAGCATTGCTGACCTCCATCAAAAAGAATCTGGTCTGGTGTTTTCATCGGGCTACGTCGCAAATGAAGCGTCGCTGAGCGCGCTTTGCAAAATTTTACCTGATCTGGTTGTCTTTTCTGATGAGCTAAACCACGCCTCAATGATTAAAGGCATTAAGGGCGGTAAGTGCGAGAAACATGTTTATCGTCACAATGATCTTGAACACCTTGAGGATTTGCTGAAGTCTGTTGATATCAATCGCCCGAAGCTGATTGCATTTGAATCCGTGTATTCTATGGAGGGCGATATCGCCCCGATCAAGGAAACCGCAGAACTAGCGAAGAAATACAATGCCTTGACCTATCTGGATGAAGTTCATGCGGTTGGCCTGTATGGTCCGCGCGGCGGCGGTATCGCAGAGCGTGACGGGCTGTTGGACCAGATCGATATCATCGAAGGTACATTCGGCAAGGGCTATGGCGTGATGGGTGGTTTTATTACCGGAAACGCCAATATCATTGATGCGATTCGCCTTGTGGCCTCCGGCTTTATCTTTACAACAAGCCTGCCGCCTGCGGTTTTGGCCGCGTCTTTGGCATCGGTCGAGCATTTAAAAGTCTCCCAAACTGAGCGTCAGCGCTTGTACAGGAATGCAAAATTACTGAAATCATCGCTTGCGAATGCTGGGCTGCCGTTTATGAAGGGCGAAAGCCATATCGTGCCGTTGATTGTTGGTGAGCCAAATTGTTGCCGTGAAATCACAGATATCCTGCTCAACGAGTACAACCTCTATGTACAACCAATTAATTACCCCACCGTGCCTAAGGGGACAGAGCGCATGCGCATGACGGCGACTGCGGTTCATACGCCGCAGGATATATCCGAGCTTGTTGGCGTGCTTGAACACATGTGGAATACGCACCACGCTCTTAAGGCGGTTGCCTAATTAAATTCCTATATTCTTGTTTTGAAATAAAAAACAGCCTCAAAAGGCTGTTATTCTTTGTAAATTAAGATGTGAAGTGCTCTTAGGCGCTAATGTTCACGTTCGTTCCACGGGATCCAGTAACAGCGGCCAGATTATCAGCGGCTTGCTCCAAAATGCCAGCAACGGCTTGATCAGCCTGAGCGCTTTGTTTGACAAACGACAGAGCGACATCTTGTCTTGCGATTGCGAGTTGTGCGCCTATGGCGGCAGGTATCTGTGACATAATAAAAATCCTTTTTATCTATCTATTAATTATCCTAGACAAATATGAAGAAAGTTTAAAGATTATTCTGACTCTACAATGTATTTATTAAAATATCTCAGGCAGGCTCTTTCAAGCTCATTGGCGAGTTTATAGCCTTCAGCGCCGCCGTCGCCCTTTAATTTATTCTTGATGATGACACGCAATGCATTCTCGTGTGCATTGAAAATGGTCTGTGTATCGTCATTAATTTCACGAATCGTGTCCAAATATTCTAACAAAATATCAGAAACATGGGTGATGAGTTCATATCCAAACATTCCGCCACCGGCCTTAAGCTGCATTACGGGTTTGATGATATCGTCACGGGCTTCGTCAAAGCTTTTTTCGGCCTTGGATACGGCCTTAAGCGCAGTATTTAATTCCTTTAAAAACTGCTCGGCATACGGAATAAAGTCCAGTTTAGATGTGGCAATGATCCGCTCTGCATTTTCAATGTAGGCCTGGTCAATGCCGCCGCTTCCAACCTTTTTTTTCAGTAGGTTAGGCGGGTTTATAAAACGTGGTTTTTTTGTAAATCCATCAAATTTGAGCATAAATTAAGTCTATGGTCTTATCGTTAATCAGGTTTAATTTTTGTTTCTTTGCGAAGTTGCCTCAGGATATCCGCG
>CAYGQP010000100.1:0-6684 GCA_964352115.1 uncultured Micavibrio sp.
CACGAACTCGGTCAGCGACGATATGACACTGAGAAAACAAGCAGATATTACATTCCGGAGATAAAAATACCTGATCTTCCTCTTGATGCCCGTGGAAAACCAAACATCACCTGGTCAGACAGTTTTTTGAACGCTTCCCAGTCTATGCTTTCTTATCTCGAGAGAAAAAGCAGCGAAGACGTAGATACTGATATTTCTAAGACCGAGGGTTATGCCGTTTTAAGATGGCAAAGCAACGATGAAATTGACAATGATGACCAAGCCTTTATGGCCACCAATAGTTCGATCATCGAAGAGATATTCACAACACGAAACAATACATTTCATGAAGAACAACAATACCAGGCTCTGAATGAAATGCTCGATGAAGTTGCGGATTATGCTTCGCGCAACGGATTAGAATTCAATCGCGACCATCCCAACGCTGTTTACAGTGAGGATTTCATTTCGGTTATCAGGGCGATGGACGTGGCCGGAAAAATGCCCGAATTTATGCGTGCCCACGGAACCATTACTGATGATCGTTTTGAAGTTATTGAGGGCGTGCACGTTGTTCCACCTACTGCTCTGGACCGTCACTTAGTCAACAGCGGCACATACTATAATTCCATAAGAGCAATGCGCCATGAGGCCTACACTTATGCAACTGAAAATAATCTTGGCATTGAATTAAGCAATGACCAGAGACTTATGGATGTTTTTGACTCTGGTTCTGGTTACAACAGAATTTTCGAAGCCATGCGAGAAAATGGAGACCTTAAGGGCTTTATGGAGAAGCACAGCTTGGTCCTCTCTGACGAACCTGCCTATAGCTCAGGTTTAAATCCAGATGTGTTTGGCACAGTTCAAACTTTTCTTACTTCTGATGCATCGCCGGCGGCACTTATTGCAGTTACCGAATTAAAAACAGCGATGTTGACCACGCCGCAAGCTTTCAATCTTAGGAGCTACCCGGGACAGGTTGTTAATGACTTAGCTCTAGATAATTCCACAGACAGCGTTAATTTTGTCTCAGCCTTTACACAAAGTATGGCCACGAGCAGAACGCTTGTTCTTGATGTTGCTTCGCGCAATGCAGGATTTATGGCTCATCTTGCATCAGAAACAGGGATGAATGAAACTGAGATTCTTGGCCTTGGTGCTTCTGATGTGATTGATGCAGATGGTATCACTTTAATGCGTGCAGCAGCCAGCTATCCGCAGTTTTCTAGCTTGCCTATGACTTTACGCGGTGAAACAGCACCAGAAAATTCTTCATTAAACGAAATTCAAGGTGCGCGTCGTGCTTTCATTGCAAACGCTGCGTTGATGACTGATGAGCAAATTTTGAACGTGCCTCAACAAGCCCTTCAATTTTACATCAACTCCCTTGACGTATTGGCCGGGGAAGACCAGGCAACCAGAGTTCGCGAAAATTTCGACATTAATGCAAACGGCGTTAGCGTAGACTTGGCTCAATACCACTACATTGCAAACGAAACAGCACAGCAATACGCTGTTGATAACAAACGCGATGTACACTGGAGCCTTGATGGCGCATTGGTTGCAAAAAGAAACGTTTACACCGGTACTGAGATGAGAGAAGCGGATGACCCTATCCGCATACGCTTAATTCGTGAGCTATCAAAATACCCCTCTTTCGCAGATATTTCTCAGTCAAATTATGTCGAAAAGATGGAAGAACTTAAGGCCATCAATGACAAGTTTACGCCTACAGGGCATGTGACAAAGGATCCAAATGATCCAACAAACATCCTTTTCGAATACATGATGGCCAAACAGGATACGGGATCACGCGCCTATGGTAACGGATCACAAGACCATTTCTATAATAATGAAACGCCCTATGGCGCTCTGACAGATATGCATAACGCCCTTAGCATGCTCAATAGTGACCAGCGATTTGCCTTACATTCAAATCTAATTGAAGTTCAAGCTGCTAACACAAGCCACCTTGCTGCTAACTTGCAAGAATTCATACAAGACAATGCTCGCGGCATTGAAAGGGAAACGAGAAGCCTGGGGCTGGCATCAATTACTGATATCGAGCGTGACGATGTTGATATTCTTAACCCTGATTTTCTTCGTAACCTGCATAGAACAATCAGAGCCTATCAAGAGACAATGAACATTAACGCTCCTGAGCCGGGCTTTATGGATAGGGATACATACAGAGAACTCGGCGCGGCTCTTAATACTTCCGAAGAGTACGCATTTTTCAGCTATTACAGACAGCTTGCCCCTGCACACCACATTATTGATGCGCATATGCGCGTGGCTGTTGCCGAAGGAAATACGGAGCCCCGCGAACTCCTAGATCCCATGGGGGCTTATCTAACTGCTGTAACTGGCGTTGATACAAACTCCGCTGCAAGAACGGTTACACCAACCGGTGCGCCTCAGGCTACACCTTCACCAACAACGACGCCTGATCGCGCAGATACAGATACTCGTCCCGATGCTTCACCTGCCGCAGGATCGGGCGTTACAGCAATTGATATACCCGGCACAGACGCCGAAGAAGAAACACCCGATGTTTCTGACGCATCAGAACCCGCCAACGGTTACGTGTTCTCTGCTTTGCTTGCAGAGATGTCGCAAAAGCCTGTGATTGGGGAGAATATCACATACACATTTAATGAAGAAAACCCACCTCAATACAATTCACCTGAAACTGTTCAAGCCTATCAAAACATGATCCAAAACACAGTGGACTGGCTTGATGACGAAGGCGTAATGTTGAGAGCAACATTACGCCCGCAAAGCGCGGCATCGCTGTTGGCATTCGAAAACCTAAGACAAAAGTTTTTTGAAAATATTGCACAAACAATAGCTGAAGAAGAAGATTTAGCTCCTGATTCAGACGTAGTGACACAGGCTGTTGAAATCGGCAAGCTCAATATTGAAATTGCCAAGCTTCAAGCGATCATGGCCGAAGGCCAATTGCTTCTGGGGGATGCACTGGAAGGCCAGTTTTTATCTCTGCGAGAAGCGGTTCAATGGGGAGCGATTTCGTTGGAGGAGGCTGTTGAAGATGGTCTCATTACTCAAGGACAGGCAGATGCCGTTGTGCCGGCAGATGAGAACTCTGAAGGAAATTACGATAGCATTCCAGCATCAGACATTGATGCCATGACCTTATCAGAAAGATTATCTTCTCTGGATCAGAAACTTGACGTGTATCTTGCTGCTCAAACCGGACCAGCAAAATCACAGGTTACATCTCTTTTCTACTCTGCCGAGAAAGGCTTTCTTGTCCCAAGTATTTTTAACTCAAATATTGATGAAAATTCAGAATTGCGCATACAACTCGAGTCTCTTTTGATGCGAGAAGATCTACCGACACTCTTTAGAAGCGCTTTTGGCCCAGTAAGCCAGCTTACTTTGCTTCAGCGATCCCAGAGCTTAGAAGAAATATCCTCGGCCATGATTGAAACAGGCGACGGAACGCTATCAGAACCCGAGCTAGATACGCTCAGAAATGTTATGGTCCTTCTTTCCAGCTTTAATGCCTTGGACAATAAAGACGCATTTAATTTTGTACCCAGCGCATCCACTGGTGCGCCAACAGTTACACCAATAACACCGGAAACCGTCCCCGGAGATACTCAACCGACCGGGAGACCTACGGAAACGCCTGTAGGCGAGACAGCCCCGCCAGCACCAAATACATCGGGACTCACGGCCGAAGTGCAGCAACGGATGAGAGAGCTTGAGCGTGCCTTTGGTGAGCCTGAGACTGGCGGACTTCCAACTGATGCTCTGAGAGAAAAGCTCGCAACTTACATGATTGACCTGACCAATCGTGATTACAAGGTGGAGTTTGCTTCAACTGTTCCGTTCAATGGCAAGTACTTCACACTGGGCGAAGATGGAGAGATTTTCGAAGCACTAGACAAAAGCGGCGCACGCGCACTGGATGAAAATGGTAACCCCAAGGCCGCTGTCGCAAACATCAGAGATATCGGCAGCCCAACGGATAAGCCTCATGGTTTTGTGCTGCATGTTCTGCAACACGCTCTGACGCCTGACAACACGGCAGAAGAACTGTTTGATGAAAAAAGCAACCTTCTGATTACACGCCAATTACGGGCTTTGGACAAGGTCACTGGTTCTCGCAGTGGACCAAACGGCAGTGAGGAGCTTTATAAGCAGCTGACGGAAATGGATCCAAAAGATCGTAAGGCTTTCTTCAAGGAAAAATTCAAGGACCAGCCAGAAGTTGATACAGTCTGGGCAACCTTTGTAAGCTCGCAAATACATCTTGATCGCTATCTGGATGACCCAAATGCCATGGAAATGATGACGCATTTCAACCGTTATTTGGATTATCACCGTTTAGCCGGTCTTCATGACATTGTTAAATTCTTTGAAACAGGCCAATTTACAAACACACTCAGACAAGAACGTATCCTTGACGTTGATACATCAATGGATAACGAGATCATGATCAATGATCGTTACTTTGACTCTCGCGTTTATGAAGCGCTTGATCGTGGCTTACCCGTCGATAAATTCCTGATTACTGGTAATGAAGCTGATCGCCATATTATGCTTGACCGTCAAGACGTAGCCGAAATTGCCATGGAGATCTTTGAGCAGCAAATTGCAGAGTTAGAGATTGCTGATGGTGATGTCACTAAGGCCATTTTTGAAGGCCGTCTCAATCCCTATTTCGATGACCTAAAGCTTGTTTATGAGGGACAAGGCAAGCCACCGGGCTGGGATAAATCTCTGAATGAGCTTGATAGAATTGTTCAAGACCCTGAAGCGCATGGTTACTCAATAGTTCAGCTTGCTGATCTTGAAAAAATGCGTGACTTTGTTCAGGATGAATTCGAAGACAATAAAGCATGGCTTCGTTCGAGAACCTTCTCCGAAGAATTACGCAACGAGATTTTTGGCGGGCAACGCTCGCCTGAAGGCCGCTTGCCGGATTACACCCATTATAGCCCTGCCCTGCTTGATGAGCTGATCGATAGCGCGCAGATGAGAGCCGATCGTAATATTCCTGATGGGGATGTCAGTAAACTCAGAGACGTACGCGATTCCATGGATGGCTTCCTGCAGGGCCGTTTCCAAGCCATGCGGGCAGAGCCGATTAACGAAGCCCTTCTCTTTGGGTTCATGAATGGGCACCGCAATGATGCGTGGAATGCACGATTTGGTGATCTTCGCAGTCTTGGCAATGGGGTTGATACAATCATTAACGGTGAAACCCGTGATCCCCAGTTTTCAGCGGAAGACATTGGTCTTCGGATGATGATGCGTTTCCGCGGCCATCAATTCCTTAACGCTTATGGCCTTAATAGCGAGACATTAAACGGCATGACTCCTGAAGCACGAGGAAATCTTGCGCAGTTTACAAGTCGCGGTTGGGTGGTTAATCCTGATTTGACCTATAACGAGTTCAAAAAATATCTCGAAACCGCAGACATTGACGCTTCGGTAAAGGCTGGTTTTGATCAAGATCTTGGTGAATATCTGGATGGCCAAAGTGCGTTTTCCTACTTCAACCTAAGAAGCATGAACAGCAGCGATAATTTCAACATGAATGCAGATTACATGAAATTACGCACTGATCGTTTCTACCCTGCTGAAGTTTCTCGACAAAACAATGTTCAGCTTCGTGGCTCGGAATTTGAGGAGTTATATGGGGATGATGCACAGTTTGATGAGCGTAAGGTTGATGACTCGCGCCCTGACAAGATTGCCCAAATTCAATCAACGGGCGATGAGCTCACTGCCTTGCCGCCGCATATGCAGCCTGACGGCCCACTTGAGCCATCACAAACACCCGGCATAGGGCTTGGCAGAACAGCCTAATTTCTTTTAAACGTTAAAGCGGAACAGGATAACATCGCCATCATGGACGGTGTATTCCTTGCCTTCCTGACGCATTTTGCCTGAATCTTTCGCGCCCTGCTCGCCCTTACAGGCAATGTAATCATCAAAAGCGATGACTTCAGCGCGGATAAAGCCCTTTTGGAAATCCGTATGAATGGCACCCGCAGCCTCTGGCGCCTTCGCGCCCCGCCTAACTGTCCAGGCCCTTGCTTCTTTTGGCCCAGCAGTAAAATAGGTTTGAAGACCTAAAAGTTTATATCCGGCGCGGATGATACGATTCAAACCCGGTTCAGTCAGCCCCATCGTCTCAAGAAACTCTGATTTTTCTTCTGCTGAGTCCAATTGCGCAATTTCAGACTCAATTGACGCACAGATGACAACGACTTCCGCATCCTGATCAGCGGCCATGGCCTCAACCTTTTGGGTCCATTCATTGCCGTTTGCAGCGTCTTCTTCGGATACATTACAGACATAGAGGATCGGTTTGCCCGTCATAAGCGCAAATTGCTTCATCCAGAGCTGTTTGTCCTCATTATTGATGTCCACTGACCTTGCGGGCTTTCCATCGCTCAGAGCGGCCTTAATTTCGCCCATAAACGCCATTTGCGCCTGCAGTGCCTTATCCCCGCCCTTCGCCTTGCGTGCGATGCCATCAATTTGCTTCTCAATACTCTCAAGGTCGGCCAGCATTAATTCTGTTTCAATGGTTTCGACATCGCGCAATGGGTCAACGCTGCCATCAACATGGGTGATGTCATCATCCTCAAAACACCGCAGAACCTGAATTACAGCGTCTGTTTGTCGGATATTGGCCAAAAACTGGTTGCCCAGCCCCTC
>CAYGQP010000101.1:0-6644 GCA_964352115.1 uncultured Micavibrio sp.
CATTTTGACCTGCTCAATGGGTTCTTTTTCAGGTGTGGCAGAAATCTGCCAGATAGAGGCGTTATCTTCGAGCCACTGTGTTGAATTTTCCAGCCAGTCAAGATTACCGCTAAAAAAATTGTTAGAAACCTCAAGTGCGGCATTATCCAAAAACTTCGGTGCGGCATAACTGAAGCCCGACGTGGCAAGCAGCGCGATTAAAATTTCCGGAATGCGCTTATGTACAGGAAAATAAGCGCCCGAAATTGGTGAAAATATGCGCCCTAATATGCTCACTGATTGTGCTCCAAAACATAAAATAAAAATTCAAACTGCACTATAAATACGAATTTTTCATATTGCAATTAAAGGTTGTAAATTATCTCTATTGCGTTTTTATACAGCGGTGATAAGAAGAAAGCCTGTTTGCCTAAACAAGACAAAATTAGGAGTAAATGTTATGGCCCCCAAAGTACTGATCAGCGATAAGCTGGATCCCCTTGCTGTTGAAATTTTCAAGAAAAATGGCGTTGAAGTAGACTTCAAACCCGGATTATCAGCTGATGAATTGCTAAAAATCATTGGTGATTATGATGGTTTGGCCATTCGCAGCGCAACGACTGTAACCCCTGAAGTGCTAGATGCGGGAAAAAATCTCAAAGTCGTGGGCCGTGCTGGCATTGGCGTTGATAACATTGACGTTGCCAAGGCGACTGAAAACGGTGTTGTGGTTATGAACACCCCATTTGGAAATTCCATCACAACCGCCGAACATGCGATTGCCATGATGTTCGCCATTGCACGCGAAATCCCGGAGGCCAATGCGTCCACCCATGCAGGAAAATGGGAAAAGAAGCGCTTTATGGGCCGTGAACTATACAACAAAACACTGGGCGTTATTGGCTGCGGCAATATCGGCTCCATCGTGGCGGACCGCGCTATTGGCTTGAAAATGAACGTGGTGGCGTTCGACCCGTTTTTAACCGAAGACCGGGCAATTGATATCGGCGTTGAAAAACTAGAGCTGGATGAGCTATTCGCCAAGGCGGATTTCATAACGATTCACGTGCCTAAAAATGAAAAAACCACCGGGCTGATTAACAAACAATCAATCGCCAAAATGAAAGATGGCGTGCATATCATTAATTGTGCCCGCGGCGGCATTATCGTCGAAGACGATCTGAGGGAGGCATTGGAAAGCGGTAAGGTGGCAGGCGCTGCGCTGGATGTATTCGAAGTTGAACCCGCCACGGATAACGTGCTGTTTGGGTTACCGAATGTTGTGTGCACACCGCATCTGGGCGCGGCCACAAGCGAGGCACAAGTGAATGTTGCCCTTCAGGTAGCGGAGCAAATGTCCGCTTATCTAATAGAAGGTGCGGTGACAAATGCCTTGAATATGCCTTCAATTTCAGCCGAAGATGCGCCGCGTTTGAAGCCATATTTGAAACTGGCAAATCAGCTTGGCTCATTCGCCGGGCAGATTGTCGAAGATGCGATCGATTCGATTGAGATCGAATATGAAGGCACAGTAACGGACACAAATACCGACCCCATTACATCTATGCTCATCGCCTGCTTGCTTGGCGCGCAGCTTGAAAGTGTAAACATGGTCAATGCGATGTCTGTTGCGGAAAGCCGCGGGATCAAACTCTCGCAAACCTATACGGGGTCTTCAAAGGATTGGCGCAGCATGATCAACGTGATTGTTAAAAGCGGCAACCAAACACGAAACGTTACGGGAACCCTGTTTACCGGCAAGGAACCGCGCATTGTCAATATTGAGGGCGTGCCTGTTGAGGCCGCGCTTTGTGCGCATATGTTGTTTATTCGTAACAATGACGAGCCGGGTTTGATCGGCCGCGTGGGGAGCATTTTGGGTGAAAACAACCAGAATATCGCTGATTTCCGTCTGGGCCGTAAAGAAGGCGAAGGCAAGGCAGTGTGTTTAGTTGGGCTGGATTCTGAATTGCCTGAAGATCTGTTCAATGAAATTGCGAACTTGCCACATATCGAAAGCGCAAAACGCCTGAAGTTTTAATGGGATTAGCTTGCCTTTTTCTTTCGGAAGTAGCGCGCGCAGGCGCTTTTTAGCTCTTCTTCCATTTGTGCCCCGGCAACGCCGCCATCACCCTTCATTTTCTTGATCACGATGGCGCTCAGGGTTTTGTGATGGGCTTCAACAATCTGGATTGCGCCTTCATCCATCTCCTTCACAGATTCCAGGAAGTGGAGCATAATGTTTGCAAGATTGCCAATTAGTGAATATTTGAAAGTTGCCGCATTGGCCTTGAGCTGCATCACGGGCTCCGTCATGGATTGAACCCGTTTAGCCATGGCAATACTGTCGTCACGACTGGTTTTGATGGCGTCCTGCAGCTTGTTGAGAATCTCAAGCGCCACAGGGGAAAAATCGACATCGTTGTTGTCCATCACATGTTGCGCACGTTCAACACTTTTTTCATCTAATGGACCTGTCCCTACTTTGGCTTGCAGCGCTTTGTTGGCTTTAATAACTCTGACTTCAGGATCTTCCATACTTTAATACTCTACTCTTATGCTCTTTAAGGTGTGTTTGCGTTGAAATGCGCGTTTTTCAATATAGTAAGATATTGTGCAGAAAACAAATACGATTATCGATCAGCCTTTCGGCGGTGCGGCCCTTTGAAGTTTTCAAGTTTGCGTCGTCTGCGGTCCGGGCCGAAATATTCAGGAGAATCGATGAAGTCCCTTGGTTGGTTTATAACGTAGGCAATTCGTCTCGCCAGATCATTTGCGGAAAATGGCTTAACAAGAAACTCTGTTACGCCGCGATCTCTGGCCTCCGACACACGCGGGAGTGCACTGTAACCTGTCATCATAATGATGGGCACAGTTTTATTCGGTGAATCATGACTGGTTCTGATCGTATCAACCAGCTCAATACCGCTTACGGGCACCATATGCCAATCAGCCACAACAATGTCTGGGTTTTCTTTTCGAAATGTTTCATAGGCTTCTTCACCGTCAACGGCTGTATGAATTCTGCCAACACCCAAGGTATCCAGAACAGAAACCACAAGTTTCAGCATGGGCGCGGTGTCCTCGACCACTAAAACATTTAACTTTTCAAATCTATAGCTCATATGTGAGATGCCTCATGTCCTGCAAACCAAAGGGTATCTCTATGCTGTTTTTCAAACAAGACTGATTACGAAAAAATGTGGGGTGTGCGTTTCGAAGTTGTATGCACAAACAAAAAGAACCTCGGTGCTTCCATCTAACATCTGCGAACAGAATGTTAAGGTGAAAGACACCGAGGCCTTTTGGGAAGCTTCTTCCTGCGAAGACTTTACAGCAAGTGTAAAGGACGCAAGGATCGCTCAAATCAACTTTTAAGATCTATAAAACCGCGAGTTTTATGTTTCTTATCCGTCTTACGAATGAACCCCCATCCGTAAATATTTATCGTGGCGATTAACCACTCGTCTGCATTTTTGCAAAAATACAAACAATTCAGAAAAACGTTAAACATTCTGGCCTTGACATTGCTTCTTTATATAAACGTTTTTACGTGCGCAACCACTGGTCCCTGAAGCAACATTGTACCAAAACTATGTTTTCCTTTAAGCCTTCAAATGCATGGCCTAAACCACAATTTTGAAAACCCGGCCTCTGACCAAGAGGCCCGTCTGTTGGGCGTTTCCTAAGAGAACTTAGTGGCTGCCCGAAGACAATTACAGGATTCCGCGTTTAGGCTTTGGAGTCGAGTCATTTTTAAAATTTTTTGAAATATTTTCGTTTTGCAGCGCAATATGTGGAAAGTTTTTTTCACCAATATCAATGTGGATAAATTGAACGAATCTAGATTTTGCACAGAGTTATCCACAGGTTTTCCAGAGCCTATATTTTTTTGAGATTTTTTAAGCTTTCGCGTGAAATTTGTCCTTTTGTTTTTCAGAATCATTTAAAAACTGATTTTTTGAGCGCTGATTCCCGAATCGATTCTTATGCTTTTAGAGAAATTCCGGCGAATCTAGGCAAAATTCTGACTAAGTTACAGAGCCCGGCTCATGATTCGCTGCTCTAAGCCTTGCATAGGCCTAAAAAAAAAGGCATAAATATATATATGTGCTCTATCAAACAGGGCATCATTTATGTGTCAAAGAAAGTTAATCTCATGTTTTCGAAAAAATTGTCTTCTAAACTTTGCTTATTAGCGAGCTGTTTTACGCTTGGTGTTGCAACGCCCTACGTGCTTTATGCGCAGGATACTGCCAGCACATCGACTGCGGAAGATTTCTCTGAAACATTGTCAGTTACGTTAGCTGATGCCATTCATCAGGGCGTAAACACAAACCCCGAATACGGTGTAGTGGCTGCAAGCCGCCGCGCAACAGATGAAGAGCTTGAGCAGGGCCGCGCTCTTTTCCGTCCATCCTTTGATGTGCGCTTAGACACAGGCTATGAATACACAGATAACCCTACAACGCGTGCGGGCGCAGGGTCGAACAATGAAAAATTATGGCGTTTTCTTGGCTCAGCTACGCTGACACAAATGCTGTTTGATGGCTATGAATCTCACTACGAAGTGCAGCGCCAGAAGGCGCGTGTGCTATCCGCGGCGCACCGTGTGCGCGAAACCTCTGAACTGGTTGGTTTGGCAATTGTTGAAGCCTATCTGGAAGTTCTTCGCCAACGTGAATTGCTTGAAATCACAAGGGAAAACGTAGCGGCGCATTTGGATATTCAATCTCAAATCGAAGAAGGTCTTCAGGCTGGCCGTAACACGCAGGCAGATGCCGAGCAGGTAAAGGCGCGTATTGCGCAGGCCCGCGCCACGGAATCAGCCACGCGCCAGGCTTTGAAGAATGCTGAATCTGAATACAGAGCCGAAGTCGGTGATATGCCGGGCAATCTTACTTTGCCGGAAACACCGTTTAGCGCTCTTGCCGACACGATTGATGTGCAAATTGAGCAGGCTTTGGCTTACAGCCCAACATTAGATATTTTCACTGCTGATATTGAGACGGCATATGCCGAATATGAGCAGTCAAAATCGACATTCTATCCGGAAGTTGATTTTGAGATGAACTTTACGCAAGGCCATGACATCAATGGCGTCGAGGAACGTGACCGCAGTGCTTCTGCGCTGGTGGTGGCGAATTGGAATCTCTACAACGGCGGCGGAGACACAGCCCGGGTTCGTGAATTCATACACCGTCATCAGGAAAGCAAAGAATCCAGAGCCGAAGCGGCCCGTGCGGTTGAAAACGATGTACGACAGGCCTGGGCGGGATATATCGCCGCTGGTGAACAGTCGGACTTATTTGAACAACAGGCGCTCGCAAATATTGAAGTGGTTAATGCTTATCAAGACCAGTTTAACTTGGGACGCCGGACACTAATCGATGTGCTGGATGCACAAAACGAATGGTTTGTGTCACGCTCCAGCGCAATTAATTCAGAATTCGTCGAGATGATCGGCGTTTATCGCTTACTCGCGCTCAAGGGCTCACTCTTCCCGACATTGGGCTTGGAATATCCGCGTGAAAGCAGCGTTGCATCTGAAAATCGTTGGTCCAATGATAAACAAATGCGCGCGCGTTAATCTTCCCTTAACTCTCCTGCCTTAATGTGAATACTCAATAAGACTGCGTAGCCATTCTGGCATAATCGATTTTGATTTCACGGATAGCCCACAGGGACATGTATAAAGCATGACCAAAAAACAGACACAAAAGCCATCGGCTAAAAAAACAGCCAATGAAACTTCAGGGAAAAACCCTGAAGAAAATCCGGCAGTACCCGCACAAAACAAGCCCGCACATGTCACGGAAAATGAATATGGCGCGGACGCCAGTTACACAAAAGACATTGGATCGCGAACACCAGAAGAAGAGCAGGAGCTTATCAAAAAAGCGCATGAGGAAGAACCGGATAGCTGGCCGCTGCAGGCTGACCGCATGGCTGTGCGCATACCGCTTGTTGAATGTCTGCGCTCACTCGCCGGTTTTTATGGTCGCAGGACAAGTTCATCAGCGCTGATCGCAGGTTTGCCTATCCAAAGCGCCGGGATTACACCGGCATTATTCGTCAGAGCAGCCGAGCGGGCAGATTTAAACGCCCAACTTGCTGAACGAACGCTCGAATCTCTCTCGATTGCGCCGAATTTGCCATGCATTCTTGCTTTAGAACACGGTCAGGCTTGTATTCTCTGGGACGTACAGCACCCGAAGGGCCACGGCCCACGTAAACAAAAGGGCGGCAACGCGGCCATTCACCCTAAAACAAGATTTCTGATCCAGTTCCCGGAAACCGGGGACGAAAAACAAATTATCTCCATGGATGAGCTATCAAACCTTTATATGGGATACGCGTTTTTTGTGCGGCCCGTGGCGCGGGCGGATGATCGGGCTGGACCGGCAGAGGTCGATACCGCGCGGTCATGGTTCTGGGGTGTTTTCCGAAAACATAGAACGCTCTATGTTGAGGTCGTGATTGCGGCCATCATGATTAACTTTTTTGCCGTCGCCAGTTCATTATTTGTAATGAACGTCTATGACAGAGTGGTTCCCAATAACGCCATTGAAACTCTTTGGGCCTTGGCTGGTGGAATTATGATTGTCTATATCTTTGATTTCTTGCTGAAAAACCTGCGCGCACATTTTCTCGATCACGCGGGC